>CANSWQ010000148.1 GCA_947650775.1 uncultured Mycoplasmatota bacterium | reverse complement strand
TTATAAAAGGTTGTCTTAAAGTATTATTTAAAGTTCTTTCCATATAATGAACTAATATTTTATTAATAGGTTCTACAAAATTTATATTTTCAGTTATATCTATGAATATATTTTTAATTTTTTTCTGTTTTTGAACTATTTTTAAAACATCATTATCTGGCATAACACTAACTTTTCCAACTGGTATTAATTTTTTATTTTTATATTCTCCTAAATATAAAGTATATTTATCTTTTAATTTAGTAAAACCATAAACATAAAAATATTCTTTTTTAAAATTCTTTATTTTAACCCAATTTTCTACTCTTTTACCAAGTATATATTTGCTATCCTTTTGTTTAGCAACTATACCTTCTAGTCCTATTTTTCTAATATGCTTAAATAACTTCAAACCATCATCATACATTTTAGTTTTAATAAAAATATCAGTATCTTTAAAATCATTTAAAATCTTTTTTCTTTCCATCAAAGTTAGACTTGTCAAATCTTTATCTAAATAAATAATATCAAAAACTACAAAACAAACAGGTATTTCATTAACCATAAGTTTTATTTTACTTACATTTTTTAAATGATTACGATGTTGCAATTCACTA
The DNA here is from genome assembly GCA_947650775.1 of uncultured Mycoplasmatota bacterium. Classification (GTDB taxonomy): domain Bacteria; phylum Bacillota_I; class Bacilli_A; order RF39; family UBA660; genus Caccenecus. The sequence goes on along the minus strand of CANSWQ010000148.1, from coordinate 1,914 downwards.
AAACTTGGTTTTCCATTTTTAAAAGCCACTATTTCCCCATCAAAAATGACTTTATGTTTACCTACTATATTTTGAACACTTTTAAGTTCAGGATAAATATTAGCTAAATCATTACCATTTCTAGTTATAAGTTTAAAAGTTTTAGCGCTTACATACAATAAAGTTCTAATTCCATCATATTTAAGTTCAAAAATATAATTATCATCTTTAAAAGGTTTATCTATTTCTTTAAGAAGCATAGGACTTAATATTTTATTAAACATTTTTTAAACTCATTTCTAAAGCTGTCATTAAATCTTTAATATTAGTTTCTCTCTTCTTTTTAGGCTTTTTAATATTTTTACCTTCAATTTTTAAATCAATAGCATCTTTAATTTTATTTTGATATTCATCCTCTAATTCTTCTGGTTTAAATTTCATATTTAGAGAATTAACAAGTTCAATAGCTAAATCTAGTTCTTTCTTTGTATATTTAGCATCTGTAGCAGCTTCTGGTATATTAACTTCTTCAAAAAAGTATAAAGTATTCATAACAATCATATTTTCACTTAATCTTAAAACAACATAATAAAACTTAGTACCTATAACTGTTTTAGCTAAAGCCACTTTCTTAGTTTTTAAAAGAGCATCTTTAAATAAAGTATAAGCTTTACTTTTAGAATTAGTTTCTACTACATAACTTTTTTCAAAATAAACAGGATCTATTTCTTTCAAATCTACAAAGCCCACTACTTCAATTGTTTTTTCATCTTCGCTTTTTAAATTATCAAATTCTTCATTAGTTAAAGTAATATATTCATTATCCTCATACTCATACCCTTTTACTATATCAGTCTGTTTAACTTCCTTTTTACAATGTGGACAATATTTAACATATTTAATTCTTGACCCACATTTTTTATGAAGTTGATTAAAAGAGATATCATTATTTTTTATTATTGGATTAATTTGTACTGGTATATTAACAAGCCCAAAAGATATAGAAGTTTTTTTCAAGATAATCACCCATTATTAGGTTACATAAAAAAGTTTAAATTATACAAAAAGAAGCTTATCTCGCTTCTTCAATTGCTCTTGTTTCTCTAATAACATTAATTTTAATTGTTCCTGGATATTGCATCTCAGCTTCAATTCTATCTTTAATATCACGAGCCATTTTATAACTTTTAGCATCATCAACTTCATCTGGTCTAACAATTACACGTATTTCTCTTCCAGCTTGAACTGCAAAAGTCTTTTCAACACCCTCAAAAGAATTACCTATTTCCTCAAGTTGTGCTAAACGTTTCATATAATTATCCATAGTATCATTACGAGCACCAGGTCTAGCTGCTGATAAAGTATCAGCTATTTCAACTAATACGGAAATAATAGTATTAGCTTCTTTATCCCCATGATGTGATTCTATTGCATTTATAACCGTTTCATCTTCATGAAATTTACGTGCTAAATCAGCACCTATTTCCACATGACTACCTTCAATTTCAAAATCAATAGATTTACCAATATCATGAAGAAGTCCAGCTCTTTTAGCAAGAGTAACATTCTCTCCCACTTCTTGAGCCATCAAACCTGTTAAATTAGCCACTTCAATCGAATGTTGTAAAGCATTTTGGCCATAACTAGAACGATATTTAAGTTTACCAATTAATTCTACAAGTTCTGGTTCTAACTTAGTTAAACCTAAATCATAAACAGCTTGATTTCCGACTTCCATAATCTTAGTATTAATATCTTTTGAAACTTTATCATAAACTTCTTCAATTCTTGCCGGATGTATTCTTCCATCTTTTATTAAAGTTTCAATTGTAACCTTAGCAATTTCTCTTCTTAATGGGTCAAAAGAAGATATTACTATTGCTTCTGGTGTATCATCAATAATTAAATCAACACCTGTAACTGATTCAATAGTTC
>CANSWQ010000147.1 GCA_947650775.1 uncultured Mycoplasmatota bacterium | reverse complement strand
CTTTTTTATTGTATGAAATTTCTTTCATCTGTATACATAATATCATTAATTATAATTATTTTCAAGCGTACATCAAAATTAAGAATTAAAAAAGTATAGAAATTAAAATAAGTATGATATAATAACTTTAGGTGAAAAAGTATGAATATAAATGAATTTATAAAAGAGTTAAATAAATTAAATATAAAGCCAACAGAAGAAGAGTTAACCAAACTAGAAGAATACGCAAGAATGTTACTTGAATATAATAATAAATTTAATTTAACAGCTATAACAAAAATAGAAGATATATATTTAAAACATTTTTATGATTCATTAAGTATAACTAAAGCTATTGATTTAAATCAAGAATTAAAAGTATTAGATATCGGAACTGGCGCTGGCTTTCCAGGCATAGTATTAAAAATATTTTTTCCCAAACTAGACATAATTTTATTAGATTCTAATAATAAAAAGATATCGTTTTTAAATGAAGTTATAAAAGAATTAGGATTAAAAAATATAAAGTGTATACATGGTAGAGCAGAAGAGCTACCAACTGAATATAGAGAATGTTTTGATATAGTTACATCTAGAGCAGTAGCCTCTCTTCGCATACTTACAGAGCTTTCCGTACCATTTCTTAAAGTTAATGGATATTTTGTCGCTTTAAAAGGAAAAGCTGAAGAAGAACTAAAAGAAGCCGAGAGTACATTAAAAGTATTAAATTGTGAAATTGAAAAAATGGAGAAATTTATTTTACCAGACCAAATAAGTGAGAGGACAATTATAAAAATAAGAAAAGAAAAGGAAACACCAGACACTTATCCTAGAAAGTATGACAAAATAAAAAAACAAGTCTTAAAATAAAATTAGACATAAAACTAAGAGTGTGTTATTATATTTATAATAGAGGGATAGTATGAAAAGAAATCTAGCTTTATTACTTAGTATGATTGCACTTTTTTTGTGTCTTTATTTTTTAAGCTTTAGTGTTGAAAAAGAAGGAATATTAAAAGGTAACAAAATAGAGAATTTTTTATATGTTTACAAATTAAATGAAAGAGAAGAAGAATTAAATGGCTACTCTATAAAAAATAAAGAAATATATTATTTATTAAAAAAAGAAAATAGCTATCAATTATATAAAAGAGATATAAACAAAGAAAAAAGTTCAAAAATAAAAAGTTTTACTAATACCTCTGATTGTACTTTAGTAAATGATTACATTGAGTGTACTAATGAAGAAAAGAAAGAAATATATAGTTATGAATATGAAAAACTTTATGAAACAAGTTTAAATAATAGTGACAACTATCCTAAGATAATTAAGTATAAAGACACATTTTTAAAATATATAGATAATAAATTATATTTGAATCAAAAAGATAAAGAAAAACTATTTAGAAGTTTACCTGAAGAATTAAACGAAACATTTATAGAAGATTATTACACCAGTAAAAATAATAGTTATTTATTATTATTTAATATAGATAAAAACATTCATTATATATATGATATTAGTAAAAATGAATATAAAGAAATTATAAGCAAAAACAGTTATAAATATGAAAATGGATTTTATTTTTATGATAAGAATACATATAAAGTTATTAATTTAAAAGAAAATAAAGAGCAAGAATTCCCTAATTATTTAGAAACAGAATATTATTTTACAAGTTATTTAAAAGATAATACATTATACTATTTTAACATAGTTGATAATGAAATAAGCATATTAGATTTAAATAAAAGTATAATAAAAAAAATATCATTAGATATAACCAAAGACAATAATTTAAGCAATATAAGTTTATACAAAGATTATTTATATTTTGAAATAGGAGAAAATACAGGAAATATATATCTACTAGACTTAAAAAATATTAAATACGAAGAAATAAATATTGCTGAAGAAAAGCAAAAAGAAGAAGAAAAACTAACTAATACCATAAATAGATTAAAAAGTGATTATAATATAAATATTCATATAAAAAAAGAGACAGATATTAAATATCCTGATTTTAATGCTGAGGTTGAAACAAATAATTTAAAAATTGAAAAAGGTTTAACAGAAATAGAAGGTATTTTACAAAAATATAACAAAGATTTTTTTGATAGTTTTTACTTTGAAAAATATGAAGGACTACATATATATTTAACTTCCAAATTAACCCCAAGCAATTTAGAAAATCAAATATCCAATCCTGCTGCTTATTCTCTTTTAAATAATTATAAATTTATGATAGTAATTGATATAAACCAACCAAATATCAGTGAATTATTATGTCACGAGTTAATTCATAATACAGAATTTGCTTTAAATAAAAAAAGCAAAGACATTTTTAATGAATGGAATAAATATAACCCCGAAGATTTTAGTTATAATAACTCTTATACAAAAGAATATATATATAATTATACTATTAATGAAGAAAACAAAGAAAATATATATTTTATAGATAAATATTCGCATACATATTCTACTGAAGATAGAGCCAGAATATTTGAAAATATATGTTCTTGCAATGAAAATAGCATTATAAAAAACTATCCTAATATTTATAAAAAAGC
>CANSWQ010000146.1 GCA_947650775.1 uncultured Mycoplasmatota bacterium | reverse complement strand
ATACTTTTTCCTAAAGCTTTTCCTCCAATTGTTAAAGCGGCGATTAAACTAGTTATTACAAGCGTTACGGTAAATATATTTAATTTTAGTTTTGAGGCTAAAAGTATACCGATAGTTCCAGCGGCTGTTCCAGATAAAATACCACATATATCTCCTATAACATCGTTGCAAAAACTTGATACTTTAGAATTATTTTCTATTAACTTTAATGCTACTCGCGCACCACTTACTTTTTTGGCCGCCATAGAATGAAATACTTTTTTATCAGCGACGGTTACGGATATTCCTATCATGTCAAAAATTATTCCTAATATTATAAATAATAAAACTATTAAGATACTTAATGGTAAATTTATGTCTTTTAAAGCTGATTCAGAAAATATAGACATGAAAAAAGTAATTATAAAGGCAGTTATAGTTATAGTTACTATCCATTTATAATCAGCTTTTAAACTTATATTTTTATTTTGTTTTTTGGCTTTTTTATTGTATTTTTCTTTATTCTTCTTATCTTTCATATTTTCTTTCACTTTAATTATATAAAAATTTAGAAAATGGCGATTAAAATAATAAACTTTGCGACTTAGGTCAGGTTGGATTTCCCTTATTCTTACCTATTCGTTACCAAATAGGTTGTTCCCATTTAAAAGAATAAATAAGGAGTTGCCTCTCTTATTACCTGATTGCCACTTAGTACACACTGCAATCTTACTTTAATATGCACTCTAGGAGTTTTCCTCGACAATACCCCCATTACTAATGCTCTTTTGCAATAAATGTTTCAAAAAGCAATACGCCTACTCACATGTACACATAAGTATTTGTTGTTCTTTTATCCCCATTTATCACTCAAGCCAAGCTACACTACTCATAACTCTTCGCCACAAGTAGGTTCAAGCCTAGTTCATAGAAGATTGTTTCTTCCACAAAGATAGGTCTCCACGATAACTTGGGTCGGTTATCATATGCCATTATGGTCGCCCAAGAAATCTTCCTCCCAGCACTCACCCTAAACTGGGCGTAAAAAGCAAGCACCAGAAGTTTCATAGATGTGCCCTTTAACGGTCTTTTAAACCCGTCTTCGTAATTTGTATTGACTAGAATAATGTGCCACCCTATATATTAATTATATCATATCAAATTATATTTTCAATTGTTCTATTATATGCTTTACATTTGGTTTATTCTTCATATTCTATTTTATTTAAATATAAGCCGTTTGGTAAAGCAGTACTAAATCTTTTTTCTATCGCATATCTTTCTAAGGCTTCTTTTATGTCTTCAAGAGTATTTTTGCCTTTTTCAACATCTAGCATAGCTCCTACTAAATTTCTTACCATATAACGATAAAAACTTTTACCAATAAATTTTATTTCTAATAATTCTTCTTTTACTGCAAAATCAATACTATATATTATACAATCATAATTGGCTCTTTCGCCTGAAACAAAATTTTGGAAATTATGTACTCCTACAAAAACCTTTGATACTTCTTGCATTTTTTTAATATCTAATTTTCTATTTAATTGTAATTCATATTCAACTTTTAATGGATTATATTCTCCCATATTGATTTTGTATATATACTCTTTTTTAGAAACATTAAACCTTGCATGAAAGTCTTCTTTTACTTTTTTTACATCAGTTATATAAATGCATGGCTTTATTAAACTATTTAGAGCCATTTTTAAATGCTCTTCATCTATATTAATATCTAAATTGAAACTCGCTTTCGCATCAAGAGCATGTACTCCTCTATCCGTTCTTCCTGCACCTTTTATTTCAACAGGTAACCTATTAATAGTTGTTAAAGCTTCTTCTAACTTTTTTTGAATAGTTGGCTCGTCATTTAATCTTTGAAAACCATAGAATTTAGAACCATCATATTTAATACTAATTAGATATCTCATTGTTATACTCTTTCTCCTTAATCCGATATATTGCTTTAAGTAAATCTTTTATATCTTTATAATCTTCTATTTTTATACCTTTGGCTCTTATTTTTTCAATAAAATCACTGATTATTGGTTTATCTACTAATTCAACTAATTTAAAATAATCATTTTTTTGATAAGTGTTAATAACATTATCGTTATCCACATACATTATTTCTTCACATAAGTCCCATAAGAAAGTTAAATCATTAGTGTATATTATTATTGTTTTATTAAAATCTTTAGAAAGCTTTTTTAATAAGCGCTTATAATTTTCTTTTTCGCGATTGTTTAGCTCTTTTTCAAAATAATCAAGAACAATTATTTCTTTGTTAGCAATTAATTCTTTGGCTAGAGAAACTGCTTTAATCTCGCCATTTGATAACTCTGTTCCTTTTTTATTTAATATACTATCATCAAGCATTACTAACTTTAAAGCATTTAAAGCCTTAGAACTGTTTAAAAATTCCTCGGTAGTATTAGAAAATATTCCACCTTTAACTATGCCTATGTTACTATTATTGGTTGTTAAATTAATATTACCCATTAAGCCATATATTTTGTTTGGTTCTGTTTTTTCTATAATATTTGCTACTTCCATAAATCTTCCACCAAACTTTCTAT
>CANSWQ010000145.1 GCA_947650775.1 uncultured Mycoplasmatota bacterium | reverse complement strand
ATTTAGGGTAAGATTTGACTCATCCACGACAAAATACAACATTATTCGACTTAAATAAAAAATAGAACACTTCTTTTTTTAGCTAAAATATGATAAACTTAAATTAGAAAGAAGTGAATAAAAATGCAAAGAAAATTTTTAATATGTAAGACTTGTGGCAACTTAATTGAAATGCTAATTGATAGTGGAGTAACACCTAAGTGTTGTAATAATGAAATGGTAGAATTAATCGCAAATACTACTGAAGCTGCAACTGAAAAACATATTCCTGTTATCGAAATAAATGAAGATATTGCTACTATTACCGTGGGAGAAACACTTCATCCAATGACTGAAGAACATTTCATACCTTGGATTTATTTAGAAACAAATAAAGGTATCAGAAGAAAAAACTTAAAACCAGGTGATGAACCTAAATGTGAATTTAAATTATTAAAGGACGAAAAAGTAATTAGTGCATATGCTTATTGCAATTTACATAGTTTATGGAAAAAAGAGTTATAAATGGAATTAGAAAGAAAAACAATTGCAAGTGATGAAGAATATTTAAGGCAAGTATCTAAGCCCGTAGATTTTAATAAAAATGATTGGCAAGAAGCGGCTAAAAAATTAGATGAATTTTGTAAAAGTTATGATAATTGTTTAGCAATGGCCTCAGTTCAACTAGGAATACCTTTACGGATGATTTATTTAAAGAAAACCGATTTAAATCGATTAGAAGAAGATTATAACGAAGAGAAGGTTATGATAAATCCTAAAGTTATCAATAGTTATGGTTTAACCACTTATTGGGAAGCCTGTGCTAGTTGTCTTACAAATACAGGATTAGTAGAACGACCTTACAAAATCGAATTAGAGTATTATGACATAGAAGGAAAAAAATACAAAGAAGTATTTGAAGGTTTTGCCTCTACTGTTTTATCACACGAAATAGACCATTTAGATGGCATATTACACATCGATATTGCAAATGAAATCTTACAAATGGAAAAAGAAGAGAGGAAAGCTTGGCGAAAAACACACCCTTATAAAATCATAAGAAAAGATGGCGAGTACAAGCATCCTAAAAAAGACAAAAATTAGTAAAGTAAAAAACACTTTACTTTTTATTTTCCTAAATATTTGTTATAATAATAATAGAAAATAAGGTGAAAATTTATGGATAATATAGGGATGTTGGAACGCTATGGAGAAGATTTAACTGATAAAGAGTATGTAACAGATCCTGCGATAGGTAGGGACTCTGAAATAAAACAGATGATACTAACACTTTTAACACCAGAAAAAAGTGCATTATTAGTAGGTAAACCGGGTATAGGTAAAACAGCTATAGTTGAAGGTTTAGCATATAGAATTATCAAAGGCTATGTTCCCGATGTATTACTTAATTGTCGTATAATTAAAATTAATGTTAGTAGTTTAATAGGTTCAGCTAATATAAATGGCGAAACAGAAAACAGAATGGATTTACTAGTAAGAGAATTAGCCACTAAAGAAAATGTAATAGTATTCATTGATGAAACTCATTTATTAATAAACAAAGATGGTGGTATGGACTTTGCTAATATGTTAAAAGCAGGACTTGATAGAGGAACAATAAAAATGATTGGAGCAACTACAACTGAAGAATATGAACATTACATATTAAGAGATAGAGCCTTTTTAAGACGTTTCCAAAAGATTGAAGTATTAGAAGCAGACAAAGATACCACAGTTCAAATACTATTAGGAACATTACCAAAGCTAGAAAAGAAAATAGGAGTTAGTTGTACATACACAGAATTTATAAAAGAAAGAATAATGCGTTTTATAGTTGAAATGACTGATGAATATAAAAGAGTATATGAAATAGCATCTCGTTACCCAGATATATGTTTAACAATAGTATCAAATGCCTTAACATATGCCTTATATGATAATAAAAAGAATGTAACATTAAAGCATTTTTATAAAGCGATATGTAATGCTAAGAACATATATGAAGATGCAAAACTTAAAGAAATAGAAAGATTTAAAATTGAATTTCAAGATATAATAAGAGAAGAAGGAGTTGATTTAAATGAAACAAATTAAAGTAGTCCAAATAGGCTGTGGCAAAATGAGTAAATATATTATGCGTTATATTTACAATTTAGGAGGAAAAGTAGTCGGCGCGGTAGATATTTCTGAGGATATAATAGGAAAAGACATTGGAACTATTATGGAAACAGAAGCAAAGGGAATATCTATTAATGACATTTCTAGATTAAGCGAAGTTTTAGAAGACGCAAAACCAGATATCGCCGTTATAACAACTTTAAGTTTTTTAAATGATATTGAAGATGCAATAAGAACATGTATAACTAAAAATGTAAATGTTATAACAACATCAGAAGAATGTTTTTATGCCGAAAATTCCAATCCTACTCTATATAAAGAATTAGATATTCTAGCTAAAAGTCATAATGTAACAATCACTGGCTGTGGTTATCAAGATATATTTTGGGGCAATATGATTTCCACAATAGCATCTTCAACTCATAAAATAACAGGAATTAAAGGCAGTAGTTCTTATAATGTTGAAGATTATGGTATAGCTTTAGC
>CANSWQ010000144.1 GCA_947650775.1 uncultured Mycoplasmatota bacterium | reverse complement strand
GACTTAAAAAAGCTCGTCGTGCTCCACAATTCTCAAAACGTTAATATGTTTTCAATACAAGGCTTGGTTTTCCAAGTCTTTTTTGCATTTAACTTTTGAAGTAATAAAGAATATTCTTGGATTTGACAAAATGTTTCAAAGGTGTTAAAATACCATCTTGTAAAAAGAAGGGGATAAAATGGAAAAATATATTATAAATGGTACATTATATGTTAAAAGAAGGCCATCAGTTAAAAAAGAAGATATACTATTACAACCAAATTTTTTAATTTATAATGTCAAAACTGGTAAAGATATTATTTTAAAAAGTATAAAAGATTTAGAACAATTGCCTCCTTACGTTATAGATGTCTTAAGACAACAAAATGTTATAGGTACAGAAGAGACAATAATACGTGATAATCTAGGTTTTTATCAAATTTTTTCTGATGGTAGCTTTATATATATGTTAGGAAGAGAAAATAATCAAGAATTTAGATATAAAAGTTTGGATGAATTAGAAAAAGATTTTATATCACTAGAAGACTTTTTAGATAATGGAAAATACATAGGTAGAGAATTAAATGGAGAACATGGAACAGTAGAATTATTATATGATTTAGAAAGCATGTATTTGTTAGGTTCAATTTCAAGGTCGTTTTTTATAACTATCGGAAAAGATACCAAAATTATGTCACAATATGTAATAGGAAATATTCTTCCTCATTATTATAGTAAAGAAGAAATATACCAAGCAATAATCCAAACATACATAAATAAAAATAATGGAGAAGCTAGAAGATAACACATATTATCTTCTTTTAAAATGAAAAAAGTTTTGTAAAAACTATAAAAAAATGTTATAATATACACGCTTAAGGAAGCGGTTAACTATGAATGATACTATATGTGCAATCTCAACATCACTTGGTGTTGGAGCAATTTCAATAATAAGAGTAAGTGGAGAAGATGCAATAAAAAAAGTTGCAGGTCTTTTTAGTGGCAAAGACTTAACAAAGGTAGAAAGCCATACTATTCATTATGGACATATTATTAATAATAATGAAGTTATCGATGAAGTGTTAGTTTCCGTATTTAAGGCACCTAAAACATATACTAAAGAAGATATAGTTGAAATAAATTCGCATGGTGGTATAGCTCCCACTAAAAAAGTATTAGAGATACTACTTGAAAATGGCATTCGTCTAGCAGAAAAAGGAGAATTTACCAAAAGAGCCTTTTTAAATGGCAGATTAGATTTATGTGAAGCGGAAAGTGTTAATGCTCTTTTAAGTTCCAATACTGATTTAGAGCGAAAGTTAGCTTTAAATGGTATAAGTGGCAAAGTATCACGAAAAATAAAAAAAGTAAGAGAAATAATTGTGGAGTTAATGGCAAATATCGAAGTAAATATTGATTTTCCAGAATATGAAGATGCTTTAGAAATAACTTTAGAAAATTTACCACCAAGATTAAAAGAGATAAAAAAAGAATTAGAGAATCTTTTAGATGAAGCAAAGGTTGGAAAGTTAATAAGTGAAGGAATCAAAGTAGCGATTGTAGGTAGACCAAATGTTGGAAAAAGTAGCATACTAAACCATTTATTACAAGAGAATAAAGCAATAGTTACAGATATAGCAGGTACAACCAGAGATATAGTCGAAGGCGAATTAGAGTTAAAAGGAATAAGATTAAAATTTATAGATACAGCAGGAATTAGAAAAACAGAAGATATAGTTGAACGTATTGGTGTAGACAAATCTTTAGAAATGATAAAAGAAGCCGACTTAGTTATTCATGTATTAAACAATAATGAAGAATTAACAAATGAGGACAAAGAAATACAAGAAAAAATAAAAGGCAAAACAAAAATTACATTTATTAATAAAAATGATTTAGAAAGTAAAATAGCAATAAAAGATGATTATGTAACAGGAAATACCATGTCTGATAATGGTTTAGATAATCTAAAGAATAAAATAATAGAATTATTTGATTTAGAAAAATTAGAACAAAGTAATTTAGAGATAGTATCTAGCACTAGAGCAATTAATTTAATAAAAGAGGCATTAAAACACATTTATAATGCTATAAATAATATTAGTGATGAAATACCAGTTGATATGATAGCAATTGATATCAAAGCAGCCTGGGATGCTTTAGGAGAGATAACAGGAGAATCATATCAAGATGAGTTATTAGATACTTTATTTAGTAAATTTTGTTTAGGAAAGTAATAGGTAATTATGAACAATAAAGAAATAAAAAATGAAACATGGAAGTTTTTAAGAAATATTAGTGCCATATGTTTTATAACAATAAGCTTTATTATATATGTCATTATAAAAAATGTGAATGTAGCCTTTTTTGTAACATTACTATTTTGGCCTTTAATTATTTTATTACTAATAGGAGGATTATTAAGTTTAATTATATTTTTAATATCAATTATTAAATTAAGAAAGTTTAAAAAAATGAAAGAAGTGGAATAAAATGTATGATTGTATTGTAGTAGGAGGAGGACATGCTGGTTGTGAAGCCTCACATATCGCGGCCATATTAGGACTAAAAACTCTACTTATAACTATGAATATCAAAAATATTGCTGA
>CANSWQ010000143.1 GCA_947650775.1 uncultured Mycoplasmatota bacterium | reverse complement strand
TGGAAGGTGAGTATAAATGGAAGATGTACTAAAAAGAATTGAAGATTATGCTTTAGAAGAAATTATGGGAGAAAGATTTGGTTCTTATGCTAAAGAAATAATTCAAGATAGAGCCATACCTGATGTACGTGATGGATTAAAGCCAGTACAAAGAAGAATTTTATTTGCAATGTATAAAGCAGGTTGGACTTATGATAAAAAGTATGTTAAATGTGCAGCGACAGTTGGAGATGTTTTAGGTAAATACCATCCACATGGAGATTCTTCAGTGTATGATGCTATGGTACGTATGAGTCAGTGGTGGAAACAAAATGCTATTTTAGTCGATATGAAAGGTAATAATGGTTCTATGGATGGCGATGGAGCTGCTGCTTATCGTTATACAGAAGCTAGATTATCAAAAATTAGTAATGAACTTTTAGGGGATTTAGATAAAAATACAGTTAAATGGGCTCCAAACTTTGATGACAGATTATTAGAACCTACTGTATTACCTGCTAAGTTTCCAAATTTACTAGTTAATGGAACAATGGGGATTAGTGCTGGTTATGCAACAAATATTCCACCTCATAATCTAGGAGAAATTATTGACGCTACAATTAAAAGAATTGATTCACCTAATTGTTATTTAGATACAATTTTAGATATTGTAAAAGGACCTGATTTTCCAACTGGTGGTATTGCTTGTGGAATTGATGGGATTAGAGAAGCTTTTAAAACTGGTAAAGGTAGAGTAATTGTTAGATGTAAATATGATATTCAAAAAGAAAAAGGAAAAGAAAAAATAGTTATTACAGAAATACCTTATGATGTTAATAAAGCATTATTAGTAAATAGAATAGATGCAATTAGAATTGATAAAAAAATAGATGGTATGGCTGAAGTTCGTGATGAATCAGATAGAGAAGGCCTGCGTATTGTTATTGATTTAAAAGCCGGAGCTAATCGGGATTTAGTACTTAATTATTTATTTAAAAATACGGATTTACAAATATCTTATAATTATAATATGGTGGCTATTGTTAATAGAGTTCCTAAAACTTTGGGGATTTTAGAAATACTTGATGCTTATATAGCTCATCAAAGAGAAGTAATTACAGAACGTACTAAGTTTGATTTAGCACAATATGAAAAAAGAATGCACATTGTTGAAGGTTTAATTAAATGTTTATCAATTCTTGATGAAGTTATTAAAGTTATTAGAGCTAGTAAAAATAAAAGTGATGCGATAAATAATTTAGTTAAAGAATTTGATTTTTCAGGAGAACAAGCGAAAGCGATTGTCGAATTACAATTATATCGTTTAACTAATACTGATGTTGTAGAACTACAAGAAGAAATGGAAAAACTTAAAAAACTAATTGAAGGATTAAAAGCTATTTTAAGTGATGAAGAAGTTTTAAAATATGTAATGAAAAAAGAACTTAAAATACTTAAAAAAGAATATGAAATTCCTAGAAGGACACAAATAGAAGAAAAGATTCAAGAAATAAAACTTGATATGAAAGAAATGATTCCAAAAGAAAATGTAGTCGTAGTTGTTACTAATGAAGGCTATGTTAAGAGAGTTAGTAGTAAAAGTTATGCAGCTAGTACAGAAGATACAACACTAAAACCAGGCGATTTTGTCACAGGGTTATTTGAATGTACAACACTAGATACTATTATGATATTTACAAATTTAGGTAATTATTTATTTATTCCAGTTTATAAAATTCCAGAAATGAAATGGAAAGAACTGGGAAAACATGTTAATAATGTGGTTATGCTTAATACTGATGAAAAAGTTATCGCTTCATTTATTTATAATAAAAAAGATACTTTAGTATTTGCTAGTAAACTTGGTATGGCTAAGAGAACTAAAATGCTTGATTATGAAGTGGCTAGATGTGCTAAACCAATGGTAGCAATTAAACTTAAGGGTGATGATGAACTTGTTAATGTAGAAATTGATACAGGTAATATAGTGTTAGTAAGTGAAAATGGTTATTATCTAAACTTTAAATCAGAAGAACTTCCAATAGTGGGAGCAAAAGCTAGTGGAGTAAAAGGAATAAATTTAAAAGATGATATACTTGTTAGTTTAACTACTTATAATGAAAAACAAGAATATATTACTTTATTTACAGATAATAAAACTGCTAAAAGAATTAAAATAACTGATTTAGAAAGTCATTCTAGAGCTAAAAAAGGTAGTACAATTCTTAAGAAAACAAAAACTGTTACTTATAAAGTATTAAATGTTTTTGCTACTTCAGCAAGAGATTTAGTTTTAACAAAAGCGGATAGTGAAATTAATATTTTTAAGAATAGTGATATTACTATTATGGATTTAGCTTCTACTGGCTCAAGTATTAGTAAATATAAACTTGATTTAGCAAGAAAAGTTACAATTAAGGAAAACGCTAAAGAAGATAAAGAAATAAAACAAGAAGAAGTAAATATAGAACAAATACAAGAAGAACCAAAAGCTATGTCAATGGAAGATTTTCTAGATGATTTTAAAATATAGAACTTCGTTATTAAAACGGAGTTTTTGTATGTAATAGTATTTTTGTTAATTGATTTGTAAAATATAACTATTATGTTGAATTTATATCAATAATATTATATACTAGAAATATATAAGAATA
>CANSWQ010000142.1 GCA_947650775.1 uncultured Mycoplasmatota bacterium | reverse complement strand
CAGGTAAACAAAATGCTTATCCCATTTTAATTAATGGACTTAAAGCTTTAGAATATAGAGGTTATGATTCAGCGGGTATTGCTTTAATTGAGGATGGTACATCAGTTATGGGCATTGTTACAAATAAAAAAATATTAGAAAAAAATAATTAGTAACTTACAAGAAATTATTACTAGAGGAGCTAATGTTATTTTAATTACTGATTGTAATTATGAAAATAAAGAGATGAATATTATTAATATTCCGAAAACTAATCATTTATTAATGCTGATGCTTGCTATAGTTTCTCTTCAGTTAATCGTTTATTATATAGCTAAAGAAAAGAATCTTGATGTTGATAAACCAAGAAATTTAGCTAAATCAGTTACAGTTGAATAGCCTTGAACTTATTATTAAAATATGTTAATATTAATTTAGTAGTGCGTTAGGACATAAATGCCTACTTCGTTGAAGTGACATTAACTTTTATTTCTTTAACATTGATAACTATGTTACCTTTGTTAATCAAAATAATCGTTGATGTCTTTTTGTTTTTTCTAAAAAGAAAAGACCATTGAACTTATTTGTCAACAGTCTGAAAAGGTATTATAACCTTTTATTTTTTGTTTTCTTCTAAATTGATTAAATGTAACTCGAAGTTTTGTCTATCTTTTCGGGCAATACTTTCTAGTACTAAACCTCCAACAAATAATTGAATAGATATAATACCGAAGAAAGATGCAGCGATTAAAGATGGGAATTTTTCAACCAATCCTGTATCTAAATAACCTAGTAATGGTGGTATAAAGAATGCTACTCCTACTAAAAGACATAAAACAGAAAGAATTGTAAAAAATGTAAATGGACGATATTGTTTAAATAAAGTAGCAATAGTCTTTAATACTTTTACACCATCACTAACCGTATTTAATTTAGAAACACTGCCTTCTGGTCTATCGCGATAATCTATTAAAACATTTTCTAATTTCATTCTTTTATCTAATGCGTGAATAGTCATTTCGGTTTCGATTTCAAATCCGCCTGAAATTACAGGGAATGATTTAACAAAAGTATTACTAAAAGCCCGATATCCTGTCATAATATCTCTAACATTACTTTTAAAAGTACGATTAACTAAAAACCTTACTAATACATTGCCAAAGTTATGAAACATTCTTTTATTTTCAGTGAAATAAGTACTTGATAAGCGGTCTCCTACTACCATTTCGGCTTTTCCTTCAAGAATTAAATCACACATTTCTTTAGCGTGTTCTGCTGGATATGTATCATCACCATCTGCCATTAAATAACAATCAGCATCTATTTCTCTAAACATTCTTCTGATAACATTACCTTTTCCTTGCATATATTCATGCTTAACTATTGCTCCTGCTTTTTTAGCTATTTCAGCAGTGTTATCTTTAGAATTATTATCATATACATATATATCAGCATTAGGTAACTCTCTTTTAAAATCTTTAACAACTTTCTCAATTGTTTTTGATTCATTGTAACATGGTATTAAAACTGCTATTTTATTCATATTTACCTCATTTCTTACATAAATTTTAGCATAAATATAGTGTCGTGTAAATAAATATTACTTATTTGTCATTTGTTATGTCTAGCGTATTATGTTATAATTATTAAAGGTGATAGGAATGAAAATACTTATTTTTATTTTAATTTTATTATTTATATTAATTTTATTTGGAATAGGTTATAAAAAAAGTAAAACTTATAAAAATTTTTTTAAATTTGGTTTTATTTCTCTTAGTATATTAATTATCTTAGAGCTTACCTTATTTAATTTTAGATTTTATGAATCGCTATTTTTTAAAGATATAAATGCTAATACTGATAACCTTGTTATTGGTAAAGGTATAGAAAAAATGCCTGATGGTAGTCTTAAAGTTGTAGATAGTGAACTTAATTATGTGCAAATAGATAATTTTTGGGGACATTTAGAAAATATTTATATTAATTTTGAAATTGTTAATAGTGAAGATAATTCTGAAGTAATTTATGCGACACTTGGATTTACTGATGCTTCTTCTCGTCTTCCTATTTATCCTCAAGAAAGAGTGTTTAATGCTCGTAAAAATAATTCAGGAGAAATACTTCGATATCATGCCTCTGGTAATACAAGTTGGATTAGAATTTATGTAAATACTCCCGAAGAAGAAGATACTTTTATTGTTAAAGATATTAAATTTAATGTTGTAGTTCCTTTTACTATTTCTCTTATTAGACCTCTTTTAATATTTTCTTTATTATTAGTCGCTTATATTTTTAGACCTAAATCTTCTATTTATAATACTTCTTTAGTCTCTAAAGAAGCTAGAAAAAAAATTGGCTTGGCTTTAACTCTTCAACTTCTATTTATGTTAGGGGTTGGTCAGCTTAATACTTATTTTGCTCGAGAACAATTTAATGAATCACAAGATAAACAAAGAATGCAATATCAACTTTTAACTGAAGCTTTTATGGATGGTCATCCTTATTTAAATGAAGAACCTAGTGATATTTTGAAAAATCTTAAAAATCCATATGACAAAAGAGTTCGGGAAGAAGCCTTTAAAGAGTCAGATGAAGATTATATTTGGGATGTAGCTTTCTATAATAACAAATATTATGTTTATTTTGGAGTAGCTCCTGTTATTCTTTATTATCTGCCTTATTATGCAAT
>CANSWQ010000141.1 GCA_947650775.1 uncultured Mycoplasmatota bacterium | reverse complement strand
CACTACTTTTAACGCTAATCTTAATAGCACTAATAATAACTTTAAAAAGACATAAAAAAGAAATTAAGCACGAAGAAAAAAGCATGAAAGATGTAGGCTTAAAAAATAGTAATGACGAATATGTACGATGTAAACAAATTTTAGATGTCGACGAAAAAAATCAAAAAATTTATGTGTTAGACGCTAGACATATTCCACTTGAAATAATGAAAACAAAACAAGCCTATTTAGAGTCTATATATGACATTAAAATAGATTATATGGAATATGGTAAAACGACCGAAACTATAAATGTATATTGCACACCTAGAAAATTACTTAAACCTAAAATATTTGATGTATGGGCAGAAGACCACTTCCTAGACGACTTCTTGTCGGCTCTAGTAGTCGGATCTACGGGAAGTGGTAAGACCTATTTCACACATCAACTATTGGGGAAAGTTGTTTATAATAAGGAATTTATAAGTGGTGAAGATGTTAGAGTCTTTATATGTGATAGAAAAAATGAGGACTACATACAATTTAAAAATTGTCCTAATTATTATGGTATTAACGCAGTAGATGGCATTAGAAAAGTACATGAAATTTTTACTGAAAGACTTAATAATGAGGAAAACAACGATAATAAAGAAACTATTATATGTTTAATAGAAGAATACGCACTTTTGTTAAATTCTTTAGATAAGAAAGAGGCAGAGGATGTCAAAAAGATGGTTGCAAATTTATTATTCGCAGGGCGTAGCAAAAAAATAATAACAATAGTAAGCCTACAAAGAGCAGACGCAGAATACTTTGTAAAAGGTGCTAGAGAACAATTTAAAAAAATTATCATGATGGGTCAAATTTCTCAAATACAATTAGATATGCTATTAGACGAAGATATGCAAAAACAAGTTACTGAAATAAACCAACAAGGATACGGATACCTTTATGAAGATGGAAAAAGGAAATTGACGCGCATTAAGGTTGCAGAAATTACACAAGAAGATATGACTAAACTTGATAGAATTATAGGCGAAAAGATGGTTTAAATGGTGGATAATATCAACTATCAAGAGTCTTGTAAAAATATGGTATATGTTCCTATAAGTGAAAAATATACACTTACTATTGAAGAAGCGTCAAAGTATTTTCGTATTGGCGAAAATAAACTTCGTAAACTAGCAGAAGAAAACTTAAACGCAAGTTGGGTTTTAATGAACGGCAACCGAATTCAAATAAAAAGAAAACAATTTGAAAAAATTATTGATACTTTAAATGTAATTTAATGAAAATTGAGCCTTATATGTGATATAATGTTATTGCATATCAAGGCTCTTTCTATTATTGAAAGGAGCAAAAAAAATATGATAGAAAAAAGAAGAGATAATAAAAATCGTATTTTACATGATAGAGAAAGCCAAAGAAAAGATGGAAGATATGTTTACAAATATTATTTAATGAACGAGCCTAAATTCTTATATTCATGGACTTTAGTTCCAACGGACAAAACGCCAAAGGGAAAAAGAAAAGATTTGTCTTTAAGAGAAAAAGAAGAAAAACTACAAAAAGATTTGTATGATGGAATCGACACCATAGGTAAAAAAATAAATGTATGTCAATTATATGAGAAGAAAAATAATCAACGACCTAAGGTTAAAGATAACACTAAAAAAGGACGCAAAAGACTTATGAAATATCTAGAAGAAGATAAAATCGGCGCTTGTCTTATTGAAAATGTTAAGATGTCGGACGCAAAAGAATTGATAATACGCATGAAAGAAAAAGGAATAGCCTATCAAACTATAAAAAATGATAAGCGTTCGTTATATGCAGCATTTAAGATGGCAATAAAAGACGATTGTATAAGAAAAAATCCCTTTGACTTTAATATTGACGAGGTAATAGATAATGACACCGAGCCAACTATTCCACTTACACTAGAGCAAGAAAATAGTCTATACTCTTTTATCAAAAATGATAAAACCTATTCTAAACATTATGACGATATTATTTTAATAAGAGAAACGGGACTTCGTATATCGGAATTTTGTGGACTAATAGACTCTGACCTAGACTTTGAAAATAGACTAATCAATATAGACCACCAACTTTTAAGAAATACCGAACGAGGTTATTATATTGACGAAACCAAAACCGATAGTGGAACGAGAAAAGTACCTATGAGTGACAAAGCGTATGAAATCTTTAAGCGCATAGTAGATAATCGAAAAAATACAAATACTATTGTTATTGATGGTTATAGTGGTTTCTTATTTTTAAATAGAAATGGTAAACCGAAAGTCAATATGGACTATGATTATCTTTTTAGTAGAATTGTGAAAAAGTACAATAAATGTCATGAAGATAAACTTCCTAAAAAAATGACACCTCATACACTTCGTCATACTTTTTGTACTAATTGGGCTAACGATGGTATGAACCCTCGTACACTTCAATACATAATGGGACATAAAAATATTGAAATGACATTAAAGTATTATACACACCCTACCTATATGTCGGCTAAAGCAGAGATGGAAAGAATAAACAAGCAAAAGCAATTTTACTACCAATTTACTACTATTGAAAGCGAAAATATAAGAAATTATAACAATTTATGTGAACATCTTCCAAAATTAAAAATGTCTTAAATGCTTATAAATAAAGGTTATAACGACATTTAAGAACTTATAAAAAGATAGTTAAAAAAATAATTAAATTTTATATGAA
>CANSWQ010000140.1 GCA_947650775.1 uncultured Mycoplasmatota bacterium | reverse complement strand
TAAGTAAAATGGGTTATGAAAATTTTAAAATAGCTACTACTAATGAAACAACTGGTCACGTATGGAATGTTGTTAAAATAAACAATGAATGGTTACATTTAGATTTAACTTGGGACGATCCTGTAAGTAGTGATGGTAAAGATTATTTATATCACAAATATTTTTTAATAAATACTGAAGGACTAATTAAAGCTGATGAAAACATCACAAGTAAAGAGCATGATTTTAATCGTGCGATATATAGTGAACTAAAAATTTCTAAACAAGAAGAACCTAATAATTAAACACTTTGAAAGTGTTTTTATTTTGTCAAAATAAAAAAGTGATATTTTACTACCACTCAAATTATCCGAAGCGACCTCCTCCGCCTCCACCACCGAAGCCACCACCACTAGAGAAGCCTCCTCCAAAGCCACCTCCGCTTGATGAACTAGAATGCGTATTAGCATAATTCGCTGATTGTCTACTATAAGCACTACTTACAGCATTATTAATACTAGAATTAATTGTACTACCAAGGTTTATATAAACATAAGATGGATAATAATTATAGCCTATTGTATCTACATTCATTTCACTAATTCTAACATTCATATTTTTCTGAACTTTATCAGCTAAACCAAAAATAGTCGCATAAACGAGATATCTTTCCCATAGTACTATCTCTGGTAATTCTTTTAATTCAAAACTACCAAAATCATTTAAGAAATTTTTAAAAGCCCTCCATTTATCATAATGTTCTGCTCCCTTTAAAGTTCTCTTATCAATTAAGATTGTATACATAAAGAAGAAAATTGCAAAGAAAAGTAATAAATAAGTTGGAATAAAATCAACACCTCTAGAAATACCAAGAACAAATACTATAATTGTTAAAAGTAATATTATACTTCCATATATAATTGGTACACTACTTTTTTCATAGAACTTTTCATTTCTACCTATTTCTATAACTTTATTTTTCCATTTAGTATAACTATTAATAAAAGTTGAACAAGTCTTAGTACCATTCGCATACTTTTTCAAATCAATAGTTGAAAAGCAATTCTTACCATCACTATTTTTTCTATCTTTACCTACTCTATCAAACAAGAAATCAACTAAAATATTTTCACTTTCATCTAAATTATCTTTATTTTCTAAAGTAAATTCATAATCTTTCTTTTTAGTTTCACTAGGTATTTCATTAACTGATAAATTCTTTTTATAAACTAAATTCATAATTGAAGCACTCATAGCATTCGGCGTTATTTGTTTTTTCATTAAATAATCAATAACTTCTACATTATAATCATCAATAAACTCTCGATTATATTTAGAATAATAACCTGATTTAGGACTCTTACCATATTTATAATATACATAAATTCCCAAACCTAAAATAGCTATATATATTAAAATAGTTCCATAAATAACAATATTACGAATTAAAATAAGTTCTTTTCTTAAATTATTAGCAACATCTGCCCTATTTGTTTCTACTTTTATTATTTCATCTAAGGCATTTAAATTGCTCTTTTTATTAATTAAGGATTCATTAACAAGTGATTTATCAAAAGTAGTTCTAATATCTACTGATTCCCCTGTAAAAACTTTTTCAATACTAGCTTCAAGTCCTTTATTTTCTATAAATCTAATTTCTCCCGCTAAATTACCATGCGCCCATATTCTAAAGTTATTACTAACATCTTCCTTAGGTAAATGCACTCTAATATTTATATTATTTAAATTCTCTTCAAAACCATCTGGCACAAAAGTCCAATAAAGTTCTGCGATATCATTATGTAATACCACCGCATCTTTAATAGTATATTCTATTAAAAAAGCCGTTGTATTATTCATTGTCCTGTAATAAGTTCTATATCTATTACCCCCATTAATAGAAGATATAGTATATTTAGCTCTATCACCATTTGTCGCATAACTAACTAAACTAAAGCTATCAAAATCATTATCATTAAAAGTATCAAATGAAACTTTATCAACACTTTTAGCTTTAATAATTACATCAGTTACATCAGTAGCATTATAAATCGTATTATTATCAAAAGCATTACCATCTCGTAATTTAGTATTTTTATAAACTATATCTCTTTCATACCAATTATAATTACCTTTCGCAACAATTAATTCTTTTACTTTTAAATCTCCGTTTTCTAGAATATAAGCATCAATCAAAAAATCTTTTACTTTAACTTCAATATCTGAGGCATTAACCAAAAAGGGAGATACTAAAAAAAGAAATAAACCTAAAACAAATTTTTTCAAAAAGTACCCACTCCTCCAAAAAAAGACTTAACAACGTAAGTCTTAAAATTTAACTTGAACATTTTCTCTTTCAGTTTCTTGTGCTTCAAAGAAAGTTTCTTTTTTAAAATGAAACATATTTGCAATAATATTAGATGGAACCATCTCAACTTTATTATTATATTGCATTACAATATCATTATAAAATTGTCTAGACATTGCAATTTTATTTTCAGTTTCTTTAAGTTGATTTTGTAAATCATTAAAATTAGTATTAGCTTTTAAATCAGGATAACTTTCTGATAAAGCAAATAATTTACTAACTGCTTTAGTTAACTCTCCATCAGCTTTCATTTGGTCTTCTGGAAGTGTTGCAGACATATAAGTATTACGTGCCTTTATAACATTTTCTAAAGTTTCAGATTCATGTTTAGTATATCCTTTAACAGTTTCCACTAAATTAGGAATTAAATCAAATCTTCTTTTTAATTGTACATCAATTTGACTCC
>CANSWQ010000139.1 GCA_947650775.1 uncultured Mycoplasmatota bacterium | reverse complement strand
CTAAGCCCGAGGGTCTATCAAATTTCGAATTTTTCTTATAAATACCTCTTGTTAAAATACCCATCATAGTTTTTTTCATCGAGTTACCACTAGCACTTTGTAAATAAGGTTTTCCTTTACCTAAAGAATCATAACCACACCAAAGGGCAATAGAGTAATCAGGAGAATAAGTAATTAACCAGTGATCAGGTTGAGGTTTATTTAAACCATTAGCAGCTGCTTGTTTTGAATCATAAGTAGAAGTACCAGTTTTAGCAGCTATTTGGGTACCACTAACTCCAATATTTCCAGCCCCACCACTAGTCGTAACAGAGACTAACATATCGGTAATTAAATAAGCGGTTTGTTCGCTCATAACTTTTTCGCGCGAAACTTTATGAGTATGTACCTCTTCAGTTTCAAGATAAACAACTTTTGTAAATGAATAAGGTTCTATGTAATAGCCACCTCTACCAAAGGCCGCATAAGCAGCACTCATAGTAAGTGGGTCAGCACAATCAACTCCACCAATAGCCGCTGATTCATGTAAAGTATTTCCATAATCTATACCTAAAGAATGAACGAAGTCAGCTATTTTATCAATTCCAACTTTATCAACCACTTGTTGAAAAGCTTGAACTGCTGGAATATTTCTTGAATCTTGCAGTGCATAACGCATTGTTATAGCACCTTTGTAACCACGGTCATAATTTTGGAATCCTGTTCCATTACTATAGGTCCAAGGTTGGTCGATAAAAATTGTTCCTGGACTACTATGTAAATATTCAATATGAGGACCATAATCAAAAATTGGCTTAGCAGTTGATCCGGGAGATCTTCTAATACCTTCAAATAATTTTGTTTGTAAAAGAGGGACACCTCTATTTTTTCCGGTAGGAGCATAATTTCTGCCACCAGATAAGGCTGTAATAGAACCATCTTTTAAATCTGTAACTGCTAGACCAAATTGAACAGTATCATCACGGAATTTATAAGATTCACCTTTTTCTAACTTTTGTATTACTTTTTGTTGTTCTACATCTAAAGTAGTATATATAGCCATTGGAACATCATAAGGATTATCACCAGTTTCTTCTATAACTTGATATAACAAGAAATCTAAAAAGGCTCTATATTCACTTCCTGTATCATCTAAAGAATGTTCTGTAAGTAAGCTTTCTACCGAAACAGACTCTGCAAATTCCTTTTCTTCTTCGGTAATATAACCATGTCTAACCATTAAACTTAGTACAATACTACGTCTACTGCTAGCTTTCTCAGGGAATCTATAAGGGTCAAAAGCGTAAGGGTTATTAAATAAACCAACAAGTAAACTAGCTTCTGGTAAAGTTAAATCGGAAACTGATTTACCAAAGAAATATTGACTACCTTGTTCAACACCATTTATTGACTCATACATACCAGCTCCACTACCAAGCCATTGACTATTTAAGTAAAACTCAATAATTTCTTCTTTAGTATAAACTGATTCTAGTTTAAAAACTGACATATAGATATCTCTAAATTTACGAAGGAAGCTTTCAATTTTACTTTCATTCTTTGCTCCTTTAGTATAAGTATTTTTTATAACTTGCATTGAAAGGGTAGAAGCACCACCTGCATTTTTACCAGCAAGTTGACCTATGGAAGCTTTAATAAAACGCGCTGCATCAACACCATTATGTTGAAAAAATCTTGAATCTTCAGTAGCAATTAAAGCATCAATTAATACTTGAGGCATATCTTGATAAGTAACAAGTTCCACGTTTTGTTTTCCATAACGTGCAAGTTCTGTTGTACCATCTTTAGCATAAATAACCGTAGCTTCCTTATTATATAATTCATTAGGTACAAAATCTGGTGATGTTACGATTATATATAAGGCAAAAGCTAAAACAGCCGATGCACAAATAATACCCATACTTATTAAAAATATAAGGATAATATTCTTTTTACTTTTTTTCTTTCTAGGCTTTTTGTTCTTAACAGTTTTATTTTTCTTTAATTTAGGTATTTTCATTTTACCACTCCTTTAAAATATATATCTTCAATTCCTTTTAAATAATCTAAACCAATATGATATTTATAATTTAATTTATAACCTTTTTCTAAAATAATATGATAGGGAATACTTTTTCTTGTATTAGTATTAATAAAATCTAATAAATCTTCACCTTTAAATATAAAGTACTCACTATTCATACTAATAATTAAAAAAGCAAAACCCTTATGTCTAATAATTCTTTCTATATGTTTAATCTGATGTTCATGAATATTACTAAGAGGAAAAGAAGTTTTAGAATGACATTCTTTCGCATCAAATTCCACATATTTTCCTTTATAAATTCCATTATAATCAAGTGTCGATGGTTCTTTAAAATAAGCTTTATTAATAACAGCACCATTTTTATAATCAACATCTACAACTCCAATTGGAGTAGGTTTCTTATATATAATAGCCAAATCCATTTCTAAATAGTAATTACAAGCTTCATTAATTATATCTTCAAGTTCCATCCCTCTATTTTTATAATTAACAACTTGTTTATAAGTTTTCTTGATGTTACCAGGATATTTCAATACAATTCACCCATAATCATTATACTATAAATAGTAATAAATTTCTATATAAGCATTGTCTATTTACTTGTGATTTACAAGAAAGTTTTGACATATTTTGTCGAACATAATGAAATAAAGCTTTATATTTGCTATGATAACTGTGGTGATAAAATATGCGAAATGAAAACCTAATAAATAATGTAATAAGAGATTTAGATGAACTAATATTAAAGTTTGATACAATCTATACTATTAAAAATAT
>CANSWQ010000138.1 GCA_947650775.1 uncultured Mycoplasmatota bacterium | reverse complement strand
GTATGCTAATATTATATATAGGTGATAGAAGTGTATAATTATATAATTGGAAAAGTATCAATACAAGAAAATAACTATATAGTTGTAGAAAATAATGGTATTGGGTATACAGTTTATGTAGCCAACCCATTTAGTTTTGAAGAAAATAAAGAATCAAAAGTTTATGTTTATAATCAAATAAGAGAAGACGAATATAGTTTATATGGTTTTAAAAGTCTTGAAGAAAGAGATTTATTTTTAAAGCTAATCAATGTTAAAGGCTTGGGGCCTAAAATGGCTATGCCAATGCTTGCCACAGGAAGTATCGCAGGTATAATGGACGCTATCGATAGAGAAAATATTTTATACTTAACTAAATTCCCTAAAATAGGTGAAAAGTTAGCTCGTCAAATAATACTTGATTTAAAAGGCAAATTAGCTAGAAAAGAAGAAACTAATCTAACAGGTTCATTTGATGAATTAGTAAGTGTATTAGAAAGTTTAGGTTATAAAAATAGCGAGATAAAAAAAGTATTACCAAAAGTAAATGCTTCCCTAGATATAGAAGCTCAAATAAAAGAAGCATTAAAACTAATGCTAAAGTAGGTTTTTATGAATATAGGAATAGATATTGATGATACCATAACCGAGACAACTTTTGTTGGAAATAAATATGTAACCAAATTTGATAGTAATTATCAAAATTATCATGATTTGCCTCAAAATAAATATTTTGAATTTTTAAAATTATATTTACAAGACATAGTAAAAAATAATATTATAAAAGATGGAGTAAAAGAAGCATTTGAATTCTTTAAAAATAGAGATTATAAAATAATTTTTATTACAGCCCGCAATGATATTCACGCACCAAATGTAAAAAAGTTAACTAAAGAGTTTTTAGCTAAAAATAATATTTATTATGATAAATTAATATTTGATGATTCAAACACTGGAGATAAGAGTAAACTCGCCAAAGAAAATAATATTGATATATTTATTGATGACAGAGAGGGTGTTTTAGATAAAATAGCTAGTACAAGTAATATAGAATGTATTAGATTCACTAATGATAAAAAAAGTAAATATAAAACATTTAACAATTGGTATGATATAATAGAATATATAAAAACAAAATAGGAGGTCAAAATGGATGAGAGAATTATAACGCCTGAGGAAATAGAAGGAGACATATTTGAATCAAGTATCAGACCTGAATCACTTGATGAATATATTGGCCAAGAAGAAATAAAAGAAAATTTACGAGTATTTATTGAAGCAGCAAAAATGCGTGGGGAATCTCTAGATCATGTATTATTATATGGTCCTCCTGGATTAGGTAAAACAACACTAGCACATATCATAGCAAACGAACTAGACAGTAATTTAAAAACAGCTAGTGGCCCAGCCTTAGAAAAAAGTGGTGATTTAGCTGCCGTTTTATCAAATCTAGAACCTGGAGATGTTCTATTTATTGATGAAATTCATCGAATGCCTAAATTTGTTGAAGAAATATTATATCCTGCTATGGAAGATTTTGAATTAGATATAATAATAGGCGCTGATAGTAAAAGTAGAAGCATTAAAATTGATTTACCTCCCTTTACTTTAGTTGGTGCTACAACTAGAGCTGGCGATCTATCTAGCCCTTTAAGAGATAGATTTGGGATAATATCAAAATTAAATTATTATAAAGAAGAAGAATTACAGCAAATAGTAAAAAGAACTGGTAGAGTTTTAAATATGAGTATAAATGGCGAAGCCGCTTTAGAAATAGCCAGACGTTGTCGCAAAACTCCACGTGTTGCCAATCGTTTATTTAAAAGAGTTAGAGATTTTGCTTTAGTAAAAGGAACAGGAACGATTGATTACGATATAACAATTGATAGTTTAGAAAGACTAAAAGTTGATAGATATGGTCTAGATCAAGTTGATATTGAGTATTTAGAAGCTCTAATAAATAAATTTAATGGTGGCCCAGTTGGCATTGAAACCATAGCTACTGCGATTGGTGAAGAAGTAACAACAATTGAAGATGTTGTAGAGCCATTCTTATTACAAGAAGGTTTTATTAAAAGAACCCCAAGAGGTCGAGTAGCAACTGATAAAGCTTATGCTCATTTAAAAATAAATCGTCAAAGTGAGTTATTTTAAGAAAGGAAGTATAAAATGGAAATAATAGACGGTAAAGAAATAGCTAAAGAAATTAGAGCTAACTTAAAAAAGGAAATTGCAGAAAACGATTTACATCCTGGTTTAGCAATAATAATGGTCGGTAATAATCCTGCTAGTGAGATTTATGTCCGGAATAAAAGAAAAGCTTGTGCTGAAATAGGAATCATAGAAGAACTATATCAATATGATGAGGATGTAAGCGAAGAACAAATCACCAATTGTATTATTAAATTAAACACTGATGATAATATAAATGGCATTATGGTCCAAAGTCCACTACCAAGTCATTTAAACGAAGACAAAATTATTAATTACATTACACCAGAAAAAGATGTTGATGGCTTTGGTATATCGAGTTTAGGATATTTAGCTAGCAATGAAGAAAAATTTATATCAGCAACCCCATATGGTATTATAAAGTTGTTAGAATATAAAAATATAGATATTGCAGGTAAAAATGTTGTTATAATTGGTAGAAGCAAAATAGTAGGAAGACCTTTAGCTCTAGCTTTACTTAATCGTGATGCTACTGTTACAATTACTCATTCTAAAACTAAGAATTTAAGAGAAATAACTAAGAATGCTGATATTTTAATAGTCGCTATAGGTAAAGCAAATTTTATAAAAAAAGAAGATATAAAAGAGGGAGCCATTGTTA
>CANSWQ010000137.1 GCA_947650775.1 uncultured Mycoplasmatota bacterium | reverse complement strand
GTAAATTATTTTTCATTTATATTCACGTCTTTTCTTGTATTTTATACTTATATAGATGTTCATTATATTTCTTTTTTCTTCCATTTTTATTTAAAATGATTATTTTATGATATTTATTAAATTCGATTTATTTTCTTCAAATTGTATTTTTCTATGTCCGTTAGCTCCTGAAGGATGAGGAAATCCTAATAAACATTGTTCTTTTTTTATTATATTTTCACTTATCATTAACTCTAAAACTTCTTCAACTGATTTTCCTAGGGGAATTATAAAAGCATTTGATAGCTCTTTAACTTCTTTGTAAAAATATTTCTTTATATAATTCTTTAATACTTCACTATCTAATATTTTAGGTCTTGCCCCAGTATAGTTTTTGCCATTTATGAAAACAGGATATGGTATCATTGAAGTAGTATGGAGTAATTCATCTTTATTTAGAAATAGCTCAGAACAAGATGAGATATTTAGTTTTGTATTTAAATTTATTTCATCTAGCATACTTATTAAGTTTTTTCTCATACTACCCGCAAAACGTGAATTTCTTTTACATGCTTTTTTTATTTCTTCATCGTCTAATTTTTTTATTAATCCTTCATTCGCTGTTTTATACGCAAGACTTGTTTGGGTCCAGCCTGGAGTTATTCCAACAATAAATATTCTAGCATTTTTATTAATCGTCTCATTATGGGGAGCATAATAAATCTTCATCTTTGTATCACTAAATAATTCAAATTTTTTGTTTAATATATCCTCTTTATTAAAACTATTTAATTTTTCTATTTCACTACAGTATTTATTAAACATTCTTCTCTTCTCCTTAATGGTTGCTTTTTATTAGTTAATGTTATTTATTCTGGTATTGTTTGCTATTGGAATTATATTTCTTATTTTAATATTATTAATTATAGTTGGAGGTATCTCGCTCTTTTTTATGTTTTCAAATTTATCTAAAAGATTTTTTAGCTTTTCTACTTTACTTTCTTTAATTTTTTTAAATAAAGTTGGTTCATCAAGATAATATAAATCCCTATAAGTAATTATCTTATTTTCAATTGAAGTTCTAGTAATATCTGCCAGTAATTCCATCATATAATTGTCTTCACTTGAATGATATAGCTTTTCTATTTCTTCATTTATCTTGATGGTTTTTAATGCTATATCTTTAGTTTTAAAACCTAATTCTTTTTCTTTATCCTCATTATCATATACTTTTAGGTCATTAACTATTTCTTTAATATCACTTTCGTTAATATTTTTGGCCCAAGATATACCATTTAATATTATCCCATCTAATCTATCAGCGCATAATTTAGGTCTGTTGTTATCAACTATGCTATATTTTTTAAAGTTTATTATATCTTCTATATTAATGTTATCTTCTTTAAAATATTCTTGAAGCTTATAATCTTGTTTGATAATTTCAGATGTATATTCTTCAGTGCTTTCTTGATTTTCATAATCTTTATTCATATAGTCAATAACATGAGAAAAACAAGGTGTTGCTATATCGTGAAATAAGGCTGCTAAAGTTTCTATTTTATTTTTAGTAAGCTTAAAGGTAAGTAAAGCTGTACTAAGTGAATGGTCAAATCTTGTTATATATTCTTTAAAATTATAAATATTTTTAGACGCATAGTCCATACCACAAAAATAGCCTATATTCTTAAGCCTGGTTAAACTTGGTACATCTAAATACTTCTTTATAAATATAGGAATATCTTTAACTTTTAATAGGTTTAAATATGTATTATATAGACTATCCATTTTTACCTCCTGTGATTATTTTACTTTTCCAAAACTTTTAAATGGATACATAATAAAACTAGTTGTACCTTTAATTTCGTCTTTATGAATTGTACCGAATACCCGACTATCAAGAGAAATCTTACGATTATCTCCAAGAATAAAGTATTCATCTTTTTTTAAGGTTACTTTATCAATGTTATAAGTTACACCATAACCATATTTATCTTCTAGCTTTTTATCATTAATATATATATCATTGTCTTTTATTTCTACTGTTTCGCCTGGTAAACCAATTATTCTTTTAATTAAATTGTCTTCTCTCCCATCGATTTTTAAAACAACTATATCAAATCTATTAATATGTCCTAATTTATTTAAAAGCATTATTTCATTGCCTTTTAAAGTGGGATACATACTTGAACCATTTACTCTTACAGGAGTTGCTATAAAGGTACGAACTAATATAACTACTATAATAATAATGATATATGGCATTAAGCTTTTTATTATCTTCATTCTTTTTTATCTCCTTTTAACATTATTAATAGTATCACTTTTTTTTCTCTTGCGCAACAATTTTACTTTTTATTTTCTTCTTTTAGACAAGAAAAAAGAGTGATTACTCACCCTTTGCGTTAACATTTCTTTCCTTAACACGGTATTCTTTACGCATACCTTTAATAAAGTTAAGTTTTGCACGTCTAACAAGACCTTTTTTAACTACAACGATTTTATCAATTGTTGGGGCATTAACTGGAAATACACGAGTTACGCCAATTCCACCAGATTTTTTACGTACACTGAAAGTTTCAGATACTCCAGAGCCTTTTTTAGCTACTACTAAGCCTTCAAATGCTTGGATTCTTTCTTTCTTTCCTTCTTTAACCCATACATCAACACGTACAGTGTCTCCTACACGAAATTCTGGTATGTCTTTTCTCATATGACGTTCATTAATTTTATCAACTAAATTTGCCATGTGACACATCCTTTCTAAATTTTATTAACCATCAATCTTATATATTACAGCGGATTGATTTTTAGAAATATATTTCTATATTTCTTGGGTTTCTTGTAGATTATA
>CANSWQ010000136.1 GCA_947650775.1 uncultured Mycoplasmatota bacterium | reverse complement strand
GAAATAAGCTAAGAAAAATATTAAAAAGATTTTAAATAAAGACCATAATATAAATTTATGTAAAACTATATTAATTATTTGTTGCACTATATAAAGAATTGCACCTACTATCATTAAAATATAAGGTTTCATACCCGTTATTTCAGTAATTAAAGAACCAAAGTTAGGATTATTATTTAAAACTTTTCTAAACTTAGGAATATATTCTTTTCTAACATTAAAATAACCTTTAATCCAGCGAACTCTTTGATTTATAGTATTTTTGTATTTAATAGGTTGCTCATCATAAAATATTGCTTTTTTATTATAAGTACTAGTAAGATTATTTAAAATAGAATATAAAGTAAGTTCATAATCTTCTGTTAAAGAGTGAAAAGGAAAATCATTCCATTTTTTTATTAATTCACCCGCTATAAATAAACCAGTACCAGATAGAGTAACATTTCTTGACTGTTTACTTTTCGTTTCATTGCCATTAGAATTTAAAAACTGAAAAGTAATACCAGAGCAAGCACTAATAATAGAATCGTTCCCATTTTTTAAATTTCTATAACTAGTAACAATATCGTATCCATCCATATAAGAATTATTCATTTCTTTAATAAAATCTTTATCTAAAACATTATCAGCATCACATATAAAATATGCATCATAATAAATATTTTTTGAAACAAGGTCTTTAACTATTTCTTGAAGAGCATAACCTTTACTTTTTAAATTTAGATTCTTTCTAACAAAAATAGTAGCGCCATATTTTTTAGCAATAGAAATAGTAGGGTCATTACTAGATTCAACTATGATATAAACATTTTTCATATATATTTTAAAAGATTGTTTTGAAATACTTATAAGTAAATCTTC
Source organism: uncultured Mycoplasmatota bacterium (assembly GCA_947650775.1). Lineage (GTDB taxonomy): Bacteria > Bacillota_I > Bacilli_A > RF39 > UBA660 > Caccenecus. Next base: position 1,979 of record CANSWQ010000136.1, on the reverse strand, counting down.
AATAACTTTTGATTCATCACGTGCAGGAATCAAGAAACAAATATTTTCCATTTCTGGTCTTTTTATTTTAGGAAAATTTTTATTAAACCTAGCTAAAAAAGCAGTGCTAAAAATCCATAACAAACCAAGAATAATAAGAAAAACACTAACAACTTCAAACATAATACTAATCCTCAAAACTCATATTAACATATATCTTTTTTAAAAATTCATCTGTATAAACTTTATCATAAAATTCACCAATAAAAGTTAGAGGTTCATAACCTTTATGGCGTAAAACTTGTCTTGCAAGCGCAGTAAAAGAAATAAGCATATCGATACTTAAAAAAATGACAAAAAACTTAACTAATAAATCGCCGATTTTTTTAGGAATAGACTCTATTTTTTTAGATATCCAAGGAAGAACAAAGTGAATTAAAAGCATCATCGCAAATCCCCAGAATATCATATAAGAAATTGAAGTACGACCATTAATATTAAGTATTTGGTCACTATAATCCCAAGATTTAGCACCCAAGACAAATTCTAATAAAAAGCTTGCAACATATTCAATTAAACCACCAAGTATAGCTCCATAAATAAAAGTTTTATAAGGATGTCTTTTTTTTCTACCTAAAATAATAACTATTATCACAATACCAAAACCATATAAAGGATTAAAAGGACCATAAATTACACCACGATGGTCACGTAAACTAAAAGTACCATATTTAATTAAACGTTTAACAATTCCAAGAACATTTTCCCAAACAACACCAAGAAAACTTCCTAAAGTAAAAAGAAGTACTAATTTAGAGAAACAAAGTCCTTTAGCAAAAGGTTTATTATCACTATAAGCCCAATTTTTAATTTTATTAATCATAATAATCTATCCTTATAATCAATTATAACAATAATAAAAGAAATAGTAAATTAAAAAAACATAACTATAATAAGCAAAATTAAAAATCTGAAATAAAAAAGTAAAATAAAAGGATTTAAATAATAAAAAAAATATGAACTTATTTATTCATATTTTTAACATATTCAACAATAACATCAGCAGTTTTTTGAGGACCAATTATAGAATTAATACATAAATCATAATTATCAACATCTCCCCAAGTTTTATTTGAAATAGAGTGATAATAATTAGAACGAGCTTTATCAGACTTTTTAATACTTTTAGAAGCTTGTTCTTTTGTATCACCATACATTTCCATTACTTTAGAAATTCTATAATCATTATCAGCATAAATAAAAATATTAATTACATTATCATATTTACGAGTAACATAATCAGCAGCACGACCAACAATTACACAAGAACCATTATCTGCAATTTTTTTAATAATTTTATCTTGAGCTTTTATCGCTTCCTTAACAGGAGTTGTACTAACATATAAATCATACATAAATTTAGGTGCATTTTCATTTAATTCTGAAACATATTCTTTAGATAAACCAGATTCTTCTGCCGCAAGTGCCGTAAGTTCTTTATAATAATAAGGAATATTAAGCTTTTTAGCTACTAATTCACCAATATATTTTCCTTGGCTACCATGTTGTCTACTAATTGTAATTATAACACCAGGTTTACTAGGTTTAATTACAGCTTTAGAAGTTTCCATATCTTTCGCATCATCTAAAGATTTAAAGAAAGATACTAAAGCAGGAATAGTAACAATTAAACCGATTATATCAGCGATAGGTGCCGCCCATAAAACCCCTTTAATACCCATAAACTTTGGTAAGATTAAAGCTAGAGGAGCAAAGCATACTAAATCACGAGTTAGAGATACAACAATAGCTTTTACAGGTTTTCCAACCGCTTGAAAAAATATTGAAGTCATTTTTACAAAGCAAGTTAGAGTTACTAAAGAAAGAAATATTCTAAAGCATAGTTCTGCAAATTCATTATATAAGGCTGATTCAGAACCAAATATATTAATAACGAGCATAGGGCATATTTGGAATATTAAAGTAGCAATAATTCCTAC
>CANSWQ010000135.1 GCA_947650775.1 uncultured Mycoplasmatota bacterium | reverse complement strand
TTGAACCTCCGACCTCACGCTTATCAGGCGTGCGCTCTAACCAGCTGAGCTACAATCCCGAACAAATCGATGGTGTCCCCTTAGGGATTCGAACCCTAGACCCACTGATTAAGAGTCAGTTGCTCTACCAGCTGAGCTAAGGAGACATCTCACAAATTGCTATTTAATTATAACATAAAATTAATAAAAGGCAATAGCAAAATTTTATTTTTTTAAAATTTTAAGCAAAAACTACACAATAATACCAAAATCCCCTATTAAATTATATACTAACATGATAAAATACATATGAGGTGTTTAAATGAAAAAGTATTATAATACTCTAAATAAAGAAGAAAAAGCAAAAATAAAAGAAATATATAGAAATGAATACAAAAACTCTGAACTTAAAATAAGATTACTTAGACTAGTAATATATTCTATCATCGGCTATATTACATCAATAGTTTTATATTTAGATGCATTTATAGGAAAAGAAAGTAAAATATTAAACATTACCATAGCTACCACCCTATTTATTGCTTCTACAATATTTTTAAGTGGAAGTATAATTTTAAAACAAAAAACATTAAATAAAATAGCTTTAAAAAACAAAAAATAGATACTTTAGTGTCTTTTTTTAATGATAAAAATTATTTTTTTAGCCACACTATAAATGGTGATAAAATATGTTTAATAATTATGAAATAAAAAGATACCAAAATGAAGAAGTACTTATAATCTATTTAGATATGAATACTGAATTTGCTAAATTAAACAAAAGTATTAAAACTACAATTAATAAAGAAGTAGATGATTATATTAAAGATAAAAAAATAAAATTTAAAGGTCAAAAAATAATTCTTATGGCTGGGTCTCTCTTAATTGGTACTCTTTTATACACTGCTCCTCTTTTAAAAAATAATAACTCCCCTAGTTACACTTATACAACTAGTATTACAAGTGTAAAAGAAAACATTAATATCAATAAAGAAGATATCAAAGAAGAAATAGTAGAAACAAACAAGAATGAACAAAATGTATCAGATAAGAAAGATAATATAAGCACTTCTAATAAACCTTCTAGTAGTAATACCTCCACAAATAAACCTTCGGTAAGTAAGCCAAACACTACACCACAAAAAAATCCTACCCCGTCTTCTAATAATACACCTAATAAGACCGAGCCTGCAAAACCAACTGAACCACCTAAAAAGGAAGAAATATCTAAACCTGTCACTTATAAAAATCCTGTTACAATAAAAAGAAGCAATGGTACAATTCTAACATTAGAACTAGAAGATTATTTAATAGGTGTCGTAAGTGCTGAAATGCCCGCTTCATTTCATAGTGAAGCCTTAAAAGCTCAAGCAGTAGCAGCCAGAACCTATGCTCTTAAAACAATTGAAAGTGGCAAAACTCTAACTGATACAGTTTCTACTCAAGCCTATCAAGATAACAATCAATTAAAAAACAAATGGGGCCAAAGCTATAATACATATTATAATAAAGTTAAAAATGCTGTTTTAGCCACTGAAGGTTTAGTTATGACTTATAACGGCTCTTTAATAAACGCTTATTACCATTCCACCAGTAATGGTTTTACAGAAGATTCTACAGCAGTCTTTGGTTCTTTCCCCTACTTACAATCTGTCGCCAGTCCTGTTGACAAAAATATTTCTAGTTATTTAAAAACAATATCTATGTCTTATGAAAATATAAGTAATAAATTAGGAATTCCTGTAACAAGCCTATCAACTATAAAAGTAGAAAAAAATAAATCCAACCGTGTAGATAAAATAATAATTGATAATCATGTATATGGCGGTGTTGAATTTAGAACTAAATTAGGTTTAAGAAGTACTGATTTTGAATTAAATCTTTATGAAAATAACATATCTATTACAACTAGAGGATATGGCCATGGAGTTGGTATGAGTCAATATGGCGCTCATGAATATGCCAAAACCGGAATGACTTATCAAAATATATTAAAACATTATTATACTGGAATAAATATTACAAAACGTTAAAAAGTTTTAAAACTATTTAATATTTCATTAATAGACTCACTTATTACTTTACTTAAATTTTTAATAAGAAAATCAATATTATGAGAAACAACTAAAAAGTCATATCCATCTCTAAAAGAAATATGGCTTTTTTTAACATTCATAACATCTCTTATAATAGTTGAGGCAAAAGTAGCTGTTGCAACACCTACTACAAAGGTTGGAACTCCAAGTGTATTTAAACTTATTTCTTCATTATAATTAGCAAGCCCACTTCCAGGTGTTATTCCCATATCAGTTACTTGAATAACAGAATTAAGATACCGAATATGACTACATACTAAAGAATCTATAATTATTAAAAAATCAGGTTTTAACTCTTTAACTAAAGCATTTACTCCTTTAAATGCTTCCATGCCACTTTCTTTAGTAGTTCCTGGAACATAAACATAGACATCTCTATAATTATCTATATTTAAAAAATCAAAATAACCTGTTGCAACTATATTATTACAAACTTGTGTTCCAAGAGTATCACTAATAACATTTTTATTTCCTAAACCTACAACCAAACAAGAAGCTTTATTATTTAAATTATATTTTTTTAAAAAATATTTAATTTCCTTTTTTAAAGCTTGTTTTAAATTATTTTTATTTGAATTAGATTCTAAATTATTAAAAATAATATCTGTAAAAGAAAAATCTTTATAAGTATATTGCTCTACTTCAATATTATTTACAAAATATTTATTAATCCTTTTATATTTTTTATTTTGAATTGCTAAATCATTTCTAAGTATATAGTTTTTCTTCATAAATATCACTATTTTTAGTATAAACAAAAAAAGAGAATTTATTTTC
>CANSWQ010000134.1 GCA_947650775.1 uncultured Mycoplasmatota bacterium | reverse complement strand
CCAATCGTATTTAGTTTACCATTAATCATCGGTTTAATATATAAAGAAACTAAAATAAAGAAGATGTGACTATAAAAAATCACATCTTTTTAAATGTTATGTCGAAATCTGTCGTACGAATTTTGTTGCTATTTATAATTTAATAATTTAGAATAATACCTTGAGCGTTAGGGCTAATGCTTTTACTTATAACATTATTTTTTTATTCTATTACATTCCCTTGGGGGTTTTGGAGTAGAAAGGAAGTGATGGTGTGGAGTTTTGGATAAGAGTAATTTTACCGTTTAAAAAAACATTAGTCTTAAAGATAAGGCTAATGCTTGCCGTTGGTAGGCGTTAGACCCTACCCTAACGCTCTACTAAATTAATATTAACATATTTTTTAAATAAATACAATTATTAATCAATATACTTTATATCACTTTTGCCTAATAGCCAATCAACAGAAATATTATACTTTCTTGCTAAATCATAACAAGCATGAGTACTTATAAAATAAACACCGTTTTCATAATCGCTAATAGTTGAATTTTTAACATTTAAGCTTTTAGATAAATCTCTTGTGGTTAAACCTAACTCATTTCTAACTAACTTAAGATTCTTACTTGATTTTTCAATATCTAATTCTGCTTTCTTAAATGCTTTTTTATTATCAGTTAAACCCAATAAATAATCTATACTTAAATCATAAAAATTAGCTAAAGTATTTAGATGTTTTAAAGGAATAATTCTTTTATTGCTTTCGTAACAAGCATATGTTCCTCTTTGAATGTTTAACATATCAGCAATATATTGTTGAGAATATAAATCGTAAGTTCTAACTTCTTTTAATCTTTCAGAAATAGGCATTATTATTGAATGAATATATATCACCTCCAAGTAATTATTTTAAATTTATTAAATTATGAAGACAGAAAACATAAACGATAATAAAACTAAGTTGCATAAAAGTATTAGATTTAATACTTAATTGTCGAAATCTGTCGTACGAATTTTGTTGCTATTTACCACTTAATAATTTAGAATAATAACTTGAGCGTTAGGGCTAATGTCTGCCTTTTCTATTCACTATCCTACTCTTCTATATCCTACGGGGTTTTGGTTTAGTAAGGAGTGTGATTAGATGAAGGTTCAAATAAGGGTGACCTTATTTAGAATAAATAAAATGACATTAACTATTACAGTCAATGTCTCTTTGAAAAATAAGTAGATATTAGATTGCATCCTAACGCTCTACTAATTAAATATTAACACATTTTTTATATAAATACAATTATTAATCAATATACTTTATATCACTTTTACCTAATAGCCAATCAACAGAAATATTATATTTTCTTGCTAAATCATAACAAGCGTGAGTACTTATAAAATAATTTTTAGTTTCATAACTATGGATAGTCGAACTTCCTACGTTTAACTCTTTTGCCATCTCTCTAATACTCAATCCTAATTCTTTTCTAACTAATATAAAATTTTTACTAGCTATATTTATATCTAAAGCACTTTTATTAAATGAAGTTTTTTTATTTGATAGCCCTAATAAGTAATCAATACTTAAATTATAAAAATTAGATAAAGTATTTAAATGTTTTAAAGGAATAATTCTTTTGTTACTTTCATAACAAGCGTAAGTAGACCTATCAACATTAAGTATATTACTAATATCAGATTGTGAATATAAATCATAAGTTCTAACTTCTTTTAATCTTTCGGAAATAGGCATTATTATTGAACGCATATATATCACTCCAAATTAATTTTATATTTAATATTTAAAAAATATAAAAGATGTGGACAATTAGGCACACGAGTGATATAATATATTTGAGTTATATAAAAAGTATTATGTTCCTGTATACTTTTAGTAACTCAAGTTATATATTGGTGAGTTTAAAAAATTCACACCTTGAAAGTGTAGAGAGTTAAATTCTTTTTTGTAGTATTGTTTAACTCTCTAACATTTTAACAATAATTAACATCTAATAGTATAGTATTTACATCAATTTATTTGTTTTTGGTTTATAAAAAAGTCTTAGTATAATAAAAAACAATAAAAATAAGTTGAGCATTTATTTAAATAATTTGAGGAGGGGGAAAATGAAAAAGTATATAGAAGTTAATAATAGTGATGAATTAATATTAATAGACAATAAAACTAAAAGGGCTAAGTATAGTGTCATATATTATGATAATGATATTATAATGAAGAATATTAAAGAAAAATATAAAAGCTTTTTTTCAATTAAGGAAATAGACATAAATACTCTAGCTTGTATCAGTAGCCTAGACAATTTTATTATTAATAGCGAAAGACAAAAAATTCCTCAAGATATGATAACTAATATTAATAACTTACGAGACTTTATGTATAGCAAAATAAATGATAAGAAAATAATAGATTATGATAAGATTATTGATACTAAATATTATAGAGTTAGTTTTTATAAAGAATAGCAAAGAGGCGAAAAAATGAGTAAATTTAAAATTGAAAATGAAAAAGAATACGTATATCGTAATATAAGATTTAGTAAAGAACTATTTGACGAAATAAAAAAAGTAAAAGGCAAAAACACATTTACTAGATTTGTTATAGAAGCTATAAAATATGCTATTAATAATATGGAAGATAGATAATATCTTTTTTTAAATACTTAATTGTCGAAATCTGTCGCACGAATTTTGTTGCTATTTACCATTTAATAATTTAGAATAATAACTTGAGCGTTAGGGCTAATGTCTGCCTTTTCTATTCACTATCCTACTCTTCTATATCCTACGGGGTTTTGGTTTAGTAAGGAGTGTGATTAGATGAAGGTTCAAATAAGGGTGACCTTATTCCGAATAAATAAAATGACATTAACTATTACAGTCAATGTCTCACTCAAAAAGTAGATATTAGATTGCATCCTAACGCTCTACTAATTTAATATTAACATA
>CANSWQ010000133.1 GCA_947650775.1 uncultured Mycoplasmatota bacterium | reverse complement strand
CTACTTATGATAAAACTAAAACTTTAATATCTAATTTACAAGCTTATAATGATATACCTTTAATTATTAGTATGGATCAAGAAGGTGGGCTTGTACAAAGACTTAAATATTTAAAAGATGTTAAAGTAACAGATATACCTTATATGTATTACTTAGGTAAAACTAAAGATGAAAACTTAGCTTATCAAGTTGGTCAACTTATGGCAAGAGAACTTAGAACTATTGGTGTTAATGTTGTATTTTCTCCAGATATAGATATTTATTCTAATCCTAAAAATACAGTTATAGGGAAAAGAAGTTTTGGAAGTGATTATTTATTAGTTAATAAAATGGCAGGAAGTTTAGCTAAAGGTTTAGAAGAAACAGGTGTTATTCCAACTTATAAACATTTTCCAGGGCATGGAGATACGGATGTTGATTCACATGTAGATTTACCTATTATTGAGAAAAGTTATGAAGAATTAAAGAATTTAGAATTACAAACATTTTCATATGCAATAAATAATAATGCTAAATTAATTATGATAGGTCATCTTGCATTACCTAATATAACTGGTGATAATACACCCGCATCTTTATCAAAAGTGTTAATAACAGATATTTTGAAAAAAGATTTAAATTATAATGGGCTTGTTATAACAGATGCTCTTGATATGAAAGCTTTAACAAATAATTATACACAAGAAGAGATAATTGTTAAATCTATAGAAGCTGGTGTTGATATTTTACTTATGCCTGAGGATATAGAAAAATCTTTAGATTATGTAAAAAATAATATAAGTGAAGAAAGAATTAATGAATCTGTTAAAAAAATATTGATGTTTAAATATAGTTATTTAGAAAATTATGAATTACTTGATAAAGAATTTTTAGGTTGTAAAGAACATAAAGATATTATATCAAAGATACCTATTAAGGATTAATATTTAGAGTCTTGCATATATTTTTAATTAGTTGTATGTTATAATATTTAAGAAATTGGTGATTTTATGGATCAGAAAGAATTAAAAAATAAATTAGAAACATTAAAATGTAAATTGCTAGATATTGGGAGGTCTCTTTGACATAGATAAACTATCTATAGAAAAATCTCTGCTGGAAAAAGAAGTAAATAAAGATGATTTTTGGAATGATATGTCCCATGCTAATTCTACTTATCAACATTTAAAACATATTAATAAAATAATAGATGAATATCAGGATTTATTAGATAGAATTAATATAGGAATTGAATTAATTGATATAGATGCTATTAGTGATGATGAATTATTAAGTTTAACTAGTGATATTTCAAGGTTAGAGTTAGATACTTTACTTTCTGAAGAATATGATGGTAACGCTTGTTATTTAGAAATACATCCTGGAGCTGGTGGGACAGAATCTTGTGATTGGGCAAGTATGTTACTTAGAATGTATGAAAGATTTTTAGATAAAAATAATTATAATTATAAAATTGTGGATAAACAATATGGTGATGAGGCTGGTATTAAAAGTGTAACTCTATTTATAGAAGGTAATTATCCTTATGGTTATCTTAAAAATGAAAAGGGAGTTCATCGATTAGTTAGAATATCACCTTTTGATTCGAATAAAAGACGACATACTTCTTTTGCATCTATTAATGTGACACCAGAATTTCAACAAGATATCGATGTAGAAATAAAAGAAGATGATTTAAAAATTGATGTATATCACTCAAGTGGTGCAGGAGGACAATCGGTAAATACTTCTAATTCGGCAGTAAGAATAACTCATTTACCAACTAAATTAGTTGTAACTTGTCAAACTGAAAGAAGTCAATTAAGAAATAAAGAGACTGCTATAAAGATGTTAAAGAATAAAATTTATCAACAAAAGCTAGAAGAACAAGAAGCAGAATTAAAAAAAATCAATGGAAATGTTAGTAACATTGATTTTGGAAGTCAAATAAGAAGTTATGTTCTAGAACCTTATAAACTTGTTAAAGATCATAGAAGTAATTTTGAGAGTACTGATCCTTTAAAAGTTTTAGATGGAGAAATTAAACCTTTTATGGAAAGTGTTTTAAAACTTAAATAGTTTCATTGGAAAACTATTTTTTTATTGCACTTGGGACAAGTTAACTTAATTTTTTTGTTAGTAATATCTTTAATATTATACATAAGCTTTATTAATTCAATAGGAATTTCCGTATCATAACTACAATATTCACATTTTATTTTTGTATTTCTTTTGAATTTTTCTAATTCGATATCTTTAGGAATTAAATTTAAAATAGTCGTATTAAGGGCATTTGCAATATTATTAAGAGCAGTTATAGAAAATGTTTGATAAGTTTTACTTTCTATGTTAGCAATGAACGACAAAGAATAATGGGTTATTTCAGCCAATTTTTCTTGGGTTATTCCTAAGCTTTTTCGTCTATTTTTTATTTTTTTGCCTATTAAATTATATAGTTCTTCGTCACTGTACATATTGCATCACATGTACATAATAACATATTCCTTTGTCAAGCTTTGTCACATTTTGTAATTATCTACATTTTTGGGAATTAATTTTCCACCACATTTTGGACAGGTGAATGTTGGATATAGTTCTTTAGACTTACCAACAGCATAAATAAACTCAAAAACATCTATTACTTCCATCGGCATATCTAGTTTATTTGAACAATCTTTACAAACATATTCCATGCTTTTCAATGTTTCTTCACTTCCTAAACTCGTGTTATCATAACAGATTTCGTGGAGACCAACACCTAATGCAGCAGCGATGCGCCATAGGGCACCTAATGAAAAAGTTTGATGGGTGGAAGATTCAATGTTAGCAATAAATGATGGTGAATAATTAACTAATGTTGCTAATTCATCTTGAGTTAAGCCACGCATTTTACGGTATTTTTTTATATTTTTTCCTACAAAACCATAAACGTAGTTTTCGTCGTTCCTATTATACCTCATGATACTAC
>CANSWQ010000132.1 GCA_947650775.1 uncultured Mycoplasmatota bacterium | reverse complement strand
ATACTTGATAAAAATAAAGTTATGCGAGGTTCAGTTGTTTATAATGGAAATGCTTATATGTTAGTTACAGAAGTAGGAGATAAAACTATTTATGGAGCTTTAGCTAGAGAAGTTTCAGAAGAACCTCCAACTTCACCTCTTAAAATACGTCTTACGGGTCTGGCTAAATTAATAAGTAAACTAGGATATATAGGGGCGGCTTTAGTAACTATTTCTTATTTGTTTTCAGTTATTGTTATTGATAATAATTTTGATGTTAATTTAATTTTAAAAACTATTACTGATTTTCATGTTATGTTTAATCATTTGATATATGCCCTTACTCTTAGTGTAACTATAATTGTTGTAGCAGTTCCAGAAGGACTACCGATGATGATAACTTTGGTTCTTTCTAGTAATATGAGGCGAATGCTTAAAAATAATGTTTTAGTAAGAAGATTAGTTGGTATTGAAACAGCAGGTAGTATAAATGTACTTTTAACGGATAAAACAGGAACTCTTACTAAAGGACATTTAGAGGTTAGTGAAGTTATTACGGGAGATAATACTCATTTTAGAAGTAAAAAAGATATTAAACTTTATGCTAATTATTATGAGAAATTATATGAATGTTTATTTTATAATAATGAAAGTGTCTTTAATAATGAAGGAATTCCAACCGGAGGTAATCTAACTGATAAAGCTTGTTTAAACTTTATAGGTCAAGATAATAATATTAAAAGAAGAGTTATAGAAAAAGTTCCTTTTAATAGTCAAGATAAATTTAGTAAAACAAAACTAGATAATGGTTATGTTTATGTTAAAGGAGCAATTGAGAAATTACTTCCTAATATTGTTTATTATTTAAATAAAGCAGGAGAAGAAAAAGTTATTCTTAATAAAAAAATTATAACTAAAACGATAGATATACTTACTAAAAAAGGTATTAGAGTTTTAGCTTTATGTTATGAAAAAAATAGTTCTTTAGTTTTAATAGGATTAGTCGCAATTAAAGATGAACTAAGAGATGAGGCTAAAGAAGGAGTTTCTTTAATTAAAAGTGCTGGTATAAATATGATTATGATTACAGGGGATGCTAAAAATACAGCGATGGCTATAGCTAGTGATGTTGGTTTACTTGATAATGATAGTATTGTTCTTACTAGTGATGAAATATCTAAATTATCTGATGAAGATTTGAAGAAATGTGTTTCAAGACTTAGAGTGGTAGCTAGAGCTTTACCTACTGATAAATCAAGATTAGTTAGAGTTTTAGAAGAGATGGATTTAATTGTTGGAATGACGGGTGATGGAGTAAATGATGCGCCTGCCTTAAAGAAAGCTAATGTAGGATTTGCAATGGGTAGTGGAACAGAAGTTGCTAAAGAAGCTAGTGATATTGTTATATTAGATGATAATATTTTATCAATTAGTAAAGCTATTTTATATGGTAGAACTATTTTTAAAAGTATTAGAAAATTTATTATTTATCAACTAACTGTTAATATGTGTGCTTTAATCTTATCAATAATTGGACCTTTTATTGGTATTAATACACCAATAACTATTATTCAAATGTTGTGGCTTAATATGATTATGGATACTTTTGCGGGTCTTGCTTTCTCTTTTGAACCAGCCGAGATGAGTTTTATGCATGAGCCACCTAAAAGAAAAGATGAGCCGATTGTTAATTCCTATATGATTGGAGAAGTATTATTTACAGGTTTATATTCAGCGATAATATGTATTTTGTTTTTAAAGCTTCCAATTGTAAGAGAGTTTATTAGAACAGGAGAAAATTATAAGTATTTGATGACGGCTTATTTTGCTTTATTTATTTTTATTGGGGTTTTTAATGCTTTTAATGCCAGAAGTGAAAGAATAAATATTTTAGCTAATTTAAAAAAGAATAAAGTTTTTATTGTTATTATCGCTTTTATTTTATTAGTTCAAGTCTATTTAATATATCATGGGGGAGAAATATTTCGGACATATGGTTTAACCGCTAAAGAATTTTTTATTGTTTTATTACTCGCGTTAACTGTTTTTCCAGTAGATTTTTTAAGAAAAATTTATTTACGAAAACATCATTTAAAGACAGGAGTGTAAAAAAAATTGCAAAAAAACAAGGGTGTCGACATGATTCGACAAAGTTCGCGTTCTTCATATGATAATCTATATACAGGTGATGAAAATATGCGTACTTTTTATATATTTAATATTAATAAGAGTTTTTATAATTTAATGAAAAATAATCCTTATCATTTATTTAGAGCGATGGAAGATATTCATAGTTTTGACTGTAATGATGCTGATATGGCTTATGATTTATTTAATCAAATTGCTAGTCCTTTTGATAAAAGTAAAATAAATAATAAGATTTTTGGGGAATCTAAAGATAATGATTTTTATTCTAAGTTTCATAATGTACATCGTATTCAAAATAAATATGTGCCAGAAGATTCAATGTTAGTCGTTAATAAAGCTTTTTTGTTACTGGAGAGTAATATTACAAAACCGACATTTTTAAATGAACTTAAAGAGTATAATAATTTATTCGTTTGTGATTTTAAAAATAAAGATTATTTTTGGGTAAACGAACTTCTAAGCTTGTAATAAATTAAAGAATATAGTAAAATATAGTCATTAAGGAGAGATAATTATGTGGGGACAAATATTATGGTGTATAATTGGTTTAGTAGCAGGTTTAATTATTGGATTTTTCTTAGCTAGATTTATAATGAAAAAATATTTAAAGAAGAATCCACCAATAAATGAAAAAATGATTGAGGTTATGATGACTCAAATGGGAAGAAAGCCTAGTAAAAAACAAGTGACACAAGTAATGAATCAAATGAATAAATTTATGTAAGAAGCTTAGGCTTTTTTTAAATTAAAAATTGATAGTTAGTAAAGTGTTTGATAGTAAAATTTATGTAAAGAAAAAAACTTTACATTTTTTCTTGATTTTAGAATATATATATGTTAGACTTATTAATAGAATAAAAGGTGGTGTTAGG
>CANSWQ010000131.1 GCA_947650775.1 uncultured Mycoplasmatota bacterium | reverse complement strand
GGTTCTTCATTATCATCCTCAAAATCTTTTATAACTGCAATTAATTTTCCAGCATTACCTGCTTTATCATAGAATATTATTTCATAATTACCATTTTTAGTAAATTCATATACGCCAATGCCTTCTTTAAAAGTTATTTCTTCACTTGGATTTATTACTTTAACTACTACTTTATCATCAATTTTCTCATATTTTAATTCTGCGGTTGGAACTATTTTATCCATCCATGTAACTTTAGCAGTAATTTGACCTGTATTACCAGCTAAATCTCTAAATTCAAAAGTAAACTCGCCATTATCTTTAAACGTATAGGTCTTACTATTATTATTATTTGTAACAATAGCTTCCTCATTAAAATTAATTGTTACTACTACATCCTCATTAGTTAATGTATCTTTACTATATGATAAAGTTGCTTTCGGAGCTGTTGTATCAATCCAATCTACTTTTGCTGTTGCTGTACTTTTATTTCCAGCTGTGTCTACAAACTCAAATGTAAACTCACCATTTGAAAGGAATTCATATGTGAATGGATTTATATTTGTAACATAATTTCCATTAGTGTCCCAAACATCACCATTTTCATCTGCTGTTAATCCTGGAATCATAATTCCATCATTATTGTAAATATTTCCTTCTTCATCGACAGTAAAAATTCCATTATTCGTTACCGTAACTTTTTCGCTTGGTTTTAATTTAGCAATTACAGAACCATTAGTTGGCGAATTAGGAGTATATTCAAATATAGCAGTAGGAACTATCTTATCAATCCAATCTACTTTAGCGACTGATGAACCTTCTAATCCTGTCTCTTTATCAACAAATCTAAAGGTAAATTCACCATTCTCGGTAAATGTATGGGTGTCTCCGCCCTCACTTAATATTTCAAAGTTAGCTGAACTTATATTTAAAAGTCTTGCTACTACTTCACCATTAGTTGGTTCGGTAGTGCTATATCCTACTCCAGCTGTTGGTCTTGGATTTTTTGTTATATCTTGGAAGATATTAAACCCTCTAGCTGAAAACCAATTTCCATTTGTTCTATCTGCTACTATTTTAATATATTGTACTTCTTTTGGATTATCTACTTCAAATTTTTGAGTAAGTTGGACAGCCTGTTCATTAGTGTTTGCTTGTGAAGAATAAGTTATGCCTGTTCTTCTTGATAATATATCCCAATTTTCACCATCCATACTGCCCCAAATAGTACCATCATTTATTCTACCATTTCCGCCACCTGCTGGAACAAATTCTACTGCTGAAATAAATCTAGGTTTATCTAATTTTATAGTTATAAATCTTTGGGTATCACTTCCATCCCATGCACTATGCCATCTAGTATTATAATTTCCGTCAATTGCATAGATAGCTGCACCACCATTATTTGTTGCTTGAGTGGATACTGCTTCTATTGATAAATGTGATACAGATACATATTTTCTAGTATCTGGTTGATTATCTGGTGTAAATGTGTAAATTACTTCAGCTGTTGGTAATTGGGTTCCGGTAGCTCCTCGTCTAACATGTAATGTTTTATTTCCAGTATTATCTGGAGAAGCTGTCCTATATGATGTCCATGAATCATTTTCACTATTACGCCATTCATAGGTTAAATCAACACCAACAACTCTATTTTCTAAATCGTTAGCATATAAAATGCTACTTAAAGAACCTTCTGTAATATCTATGGTATATCTATAATCAGTTAATCCCATAAATTTAAATATTATATCATTATCGGCAGTAATTTTAGCTATTTCTTCCTTTGATAGCTCATGTATATCATCATTTATAAATTCAGTAAATGTTGCTCCACCATCTAGACTATATGCCCAAGCTAATTGATATAACGGATTCTTAATAATTTTGCCTGCATTTTCACCATCAAAAGAGAATGACATAGGGTCTGGTTGAGCTCTATTTAATAGTTGTCTGGCATGAGTTCTAACTGCGTCTACTTGAATTGTTTCAGTTGATGTTGCAGCGGCTGCTTTTTCTAATGCATCTTTTTCTAGTCTATCTATATGTAGTTTCTCACTACCTTCTAAATAAGGTCTTATAACATTTAATAAGTCAAACATTGCAACTGGATGATAAGTATATGCTTCAATTATTTTATTTGCTAAATCATACCAATCACGAGAAGTTATTGTTCCACCTTCATTATTAACACTCAGCTTTTTATAAAGATTTATTATATAATCATAAGAATCTAAATTTATATCGTTAACTTCTAAAGCTTTAAAATAGTTTTCTAATTTTTTATTATCATCAGTAAAAGAATTAGCTGTTAAATTTAAATATAATGATTTTTTATAATCTTCATATCTATTTAAGTTAGCTTGTGCTAAATATAGGTAACCACTACTTGATGCTACTTTTGAACCACTAATATGTTTGTCTGTAAAATATTTATTATTCCAGTTAAACATATAGCGGAAAGGATTTCCTCCACCCCAAGTACTTCCAGCACCACTCCAGTTACCATATCTTGGTGACCAATAGCCATTACCACTCACATCTTCATAATATTGGATATATAATTCGTGACCTACTTGGTAAGCGCCTGTTGCAGGAAGACCATTAACACGATACATACTCTGACCAACACGAGAAGCATTCCAACAAATACCACCATTAGCAAATACCATCCAATATCTTGGAATTTTAGTACCATTTATTAAACCATAAGGAACATTATATTTACTTAAATAAAATTGATTATCATATTTTTCCCTATTTTCTTCAGCATAATATTTATCTTGAGTATATACTGGAGATACATAACCAATCATATAGAAACTTACACTTTTCTTTTCATATGTAAAACCATTAAGCCATACAAGGTCACCATTGCTTGTTCCATCTTGCATTACCATACGCATTAATTCTACATGATAATCTTTAAACCAATTATTATCAACAAATTCACCTTGCATATCATTAGTTTTAACTATTTTTAATTTTTTATTGTCAAATAAATTTTTCATTATTTCAAAACGTTCTAAATAGTCATATGTAGGA
>CANSWQ010000130.1 GCA_947650775.1 uncultured Mycoplasmatota bacterium | reverse complement strand
TATATCCACTTGTGGGTATTTCATCTACTATATTATAATTTGTTCCATCTTCACTTAAGTTAATTGCCATTATTCTCATATCTGGCTCTTTATAATTTATTGTTCCTTTAACAAGTGGTATATCATCTGTTAATTTATATTTTGCTCTTGTCGTAGTTATAGTTATCGCTGATATAACACATACTAATATCAAACCTCCTATTGTAATTTCCCTCTTATGACTTTTTTTTATCCTCTCAAATTGCATTATTTATCCCTACTTTCTAGTTCTAAATAATGAGCGCTCAATTATATTAGATTTTTATCATTTATATTTTAGATTATAGCCTAATTTAGTCTATATGTCAATAGACTTATTAAGTCTATGATATATTTATCGAGGTGAATATAATGAATAGATTAAAAGAAATTAGAGAAGATAATGATTTATTACAAAAAGATATTGCTAAGATTTTAAATGTTAGTCAACGTGGTTATTCTCATTATGAAACTGAAGATTCAAATATACCTCTAGAAACATTAAAGAAATTAGCTAACTATTATAATACTTCTATTGATTACTTACTTTATCAAACTGATGAGAGAAAGCCTTATCCTAAAAGTATATTAAAATAAAAATAAGATTACTTTTTGTAACCTTATTTTTCTTCTTGATTTAAACCATATTTACGGTTAAATTTCTCAATAGTTCCAGTTTTCTTTACTTTACCTTGAGCTCCTGTATAGAATGGATGACATTCACTACATACTTCAACTTGAATATTATCTTTGCTTGAATGTGTTTTAAAAGTAGCTCCACATGCACATGTTATTGTACATTCTTTTTGTTCTGGATGTATGCCTTTTTTCATTATTTTTCCCTCCCGCCATATCAAAATTTTTTGACATAGTTAATTTGTTTGTCTTTAGTATTATATCACATTTTTTAAACTTTACAATACTTTTTTATTTCATTATATATGGCAAGATGACCTTGGTAATTAATATAATAACTTTTAGAATCTAAATAATACTCTTTTTTATTAACTATGTTTGTTATATCTATAAATATAAAATTATTATTTATTGCTTCTTCTCTTAATATGGCATTTAATCTTTCAATACTTGCTAATTCTTCTTTTTTAATCGTGTATAAGCCTATTATAAATACTTCTTTGTTATTTAACATATTTATCATACTGAATAATTCTTTTATGTCATCTTCATATTCTAATATCATTTGTTTTGTTATCTTATCTTCTGATAATTCATCCATACCAATTGATATAGTTAAAATATCTGCTTCATTGATAGCTCTTTGTATTTCAATTTTGTCATCTTTAAAGCTTTTAGATTTATTTTCCTTTATCTCATATATTAATTCTCGGGCTGTTTTACCAAAACTTCCAAATTCATAGTATTTATTTAACTTGTGAATATTATCATAAGTATTTTTTAAATAATCATTATAACTATAACCTTCTATATTATAAGGAGTCATACCTATTGATGTTCCATCTCCTAAAGAAACTATATTTATCTCTTCTTTTCTGGTATAAAAATAGATAATAATTGATAATATTGAGCCTAATAAAGCTATAATTATAATCTTTTTTTTCATGTTTCACCTCAAAAAAAATATAGTATACTACACTATATTTCTTTTAATTCTATTTTAGCACCGACATTGGTAAGCTTGCCTTTTATATTTTCATATCCTCGTAATATATGTTCTACATCAGTTATAATTGTTGTTCCTTCTGCAGCTAAACCAGCAATAACTAAGGCTGCGCCACCTCTTAAGTCAGTTGCTATTACTTCACAACCTTTTAATTTGATTGGTCCATTTATGATAGCATTCATACCATTTACTTTGATATTAGCTCCCATTTTATTAAGTGATGGTACATGTCCCATTCTATTTTCCCAGATAGTTTCTTCAAATAATGATGTTCCATTCCCTTGAGTTAATAAAACACTCATTGGTTGACCTATATCAGTTGGAAATCCAGGATATATTAATGTTTTTATGTTAATAGGTTTTAATTCATTTACTTTATTAACAATAATATTATCTTTATTTATTGTTAGATTAACTCCCATTTCTTTTAATTTGGATGTTAATGCTTCTAAATGTTCGGGGATAATGTTGTTTATTTTTAAATCTTTGCCACATAAAGCCCCTAAAATAATATATGTTCCAGCCTCAATTCTATCTGGTAATACACTGATTTTTCCACCTTGTAATTCGTTTACTCCAGTGATTGTTATTTCATCAGTTCCAGCACCTTCTATTTTAGCTCCCATTGTTATTAAGTAATCTACTATATTTACTATTTCTATTTCTTTTGCTGCATTATGAATAATTGTTTTACCTTCTGCTAAAACTGCCGCTAAAATAATATTGATTGTCGCTCCAACACTTGGAAATTTTAAATAGATGTCTGTTCCAATTAATTTATCAGCCTTTAATGTATATTTATTTCCTTCAATAGTAATATTTGCTCCTAAAGCTCTAAATCCATCTAAATGTATATCTATCGGTCTAGTTCCAATATTACAGCCTCCAGGTATATATATTTCGACAAATTTTTCACGTCCTAAAAGAGCTCCCATAAAATAATATGAAGCACGCATACGACTTGATAAACTCTCTTCTATGACAGCATTCTTTAATTTTGTAGTATCTATTGTTAATTTATCTTGCTCTAAATTACTTTCACAATTTAATATATTTAAAATATCTAATAACGCATCTCTATCTGATATATTAGGTACATTTTCTATTACTGATGTTCCTTTAGCTAAAATACTGGCAGGGATTAAGGCCACTGCACTATTTTTGGCTCCACCTATCTCAATAGTTCCAGAAAGAATATTATTTCCTTCTATTATCATTTGTTTCATTTTCAACACACCCTTACTTCATAAGTATAAGTTAGGCACTTATACTATTTTTTATGTTTGTTATTTTTTTTGGTGCTTAATTTTTTATAAAATACCAATTATACTATATCTAGAATAATCTCTTTTGTCAATTATAATGTTTCTTCT
>CANSWQ010000129.1 GCA_947650775.1 uncultured Mycoplasmatota bacterium | reverse complement strand
ATTGTCAAATAAATTTTTCATTATTTCAAAACGTTCTAAATAGTCATATGTAGGATTTGGAAAACTAAATTCAAGTGGTGATATAATTTTATCAGTAGAATAACCTGCTGCTAAGGCTATCATCATTTTTTCATAAACATAACCATTGCTTGAATTTAAATCATTTTTGTATTTATGATAAATATCAAAGATAATGTTTAAAAATTTTGTAGCATTTGAAATTTCTCCAACTTCAATAATTTCTTCAACAATCCTATTATCGCTAAGTATCCAATCAAATACTTCTACCATATCAGAACTTAATTCAGCTTTATTTTGAATATTCCAAAAACCTAATTTATTTACAAGTTCTCTTTCTAATATTAATCTATAATTATTATTATAGTTATATTCCGCATCGTGCTCTTTTAATATTTCATCATAATAATCAACTTTATGAAGTTTATCATAATAAATACCATCATCAACATAATCCTTTGTGGCTAATTTAGCTCCAGCTACATTTCCGTGGTCTGAGGCATTAGAACCTGCTGGGTCAACATAAATTTTTAAATACTTATATCCTTCAATATTTAAATCAACATTAACTGCTGGACTTGTATTTGTTAAAGTATCTGTTTTTAATAAAGATGTCCAAGTAGTTTTATCATTTGAAACAAATATCTCAAACCATATAGAACCCGCTGTTTTAGAAGATTCAAGTCCTAATTTAGCTGTAAATCTTGTATAGTCAGTAGAAAGTGCAGATATATCATATACTACTTGTCCTCTAGCATGAATACTAACCCCTTTATTGTATACCCTTTTTTCACCATCTACTATTATACTTATATTTCCACCATCTTGATTTTTATCTTTTTGAATTTCATGACCAGCCCAACCATTAAATGATAAGCCGCCTTCTGTAATAAAATCTAAATCAGATAAATAAACAAATTCTCTATTCTCATTCACTTTAACAGCAATATCTTCTAGCGAAAAACTAGTACCAGAACTACTACTAAAACATATTAATAAAATGAAAATGCAAAATATACAAAGAGTAATGCTAATTATTTTTCTATTTTTTTTCATATCTTCTATAAATTCCATAAAAACAAAACTCCTTTTTAATATACTTCTATATTAATTATTATATCTTAATACTAACTACAAATCAATATATTAAACCTAAATTCCTAGATTGTATTTTATTTAATATTTATACAACTGTACTAAGAGAAAATAAAGTAAAGACTGGTTATTAATTTATTTATAAAAAAAGAAGATTAGCAGCATCTTCTTTCGTATACGTTTTGTACTTCATTTTCTTCACAACAAGAATAAGTTGGGGTAAAAGTGTGACGATATATGTGATGATTAATTATTCTTGTATTGCAAGGTTGAATGTGTGGTACTTCATGACAAATATATCTATGGCATACTGTTTCACGTGGACATTCATATACTGGTGGGCATACTACTCCTGGCATAGTTTCTCCCATCATGTTCATATTCATTCCCATATCACATGGACAACTATTCATTCCATATCCCATATTCATATTTGCTCCGCTTGTAACTTCAGCATTAAAATAGCCTTCTGCTTGCATTGTTTCAAAATCACGATTATTATTTATTTTCATAAAAAATACACTTTCCTTTCTAGTGTATTTTATGTTTATCTTTTTTTATTGTTAGGATATTAGCCCTGTTTTTATTAAAATGGGAGTTTCATATTACCATTTGATACTTGCTTCATCATCATTTTCATTTGTTCAAATTGTTTTAATAATCTATTAACTTCTTCAACACTTCTGCCTGAACCTTTGGCTATTCTTTGTTTTCTTGTAGCTTTTAATACTTCAGGATGTCTTCTTTCATATGGAGTCATTGAACTTACAATTGCTTCGATATGCGCGATATCTTTAGGATTGATACTTATTTCATTTAAACCCATTTTTCTAGCGCCTGGTAACATCTTTAAAATATTTTCTAGTGGTCCTAATTTTTTTATTTGACGTAAATTCATCATGAAATCTTCTAAATCATAATTTCCTTTTTTCATTTTATTCATTTGATTTTTAGCATCATCTTCACTAATTAAATTCTCAACTTTTTCAGCGATACCTAGTATATCTCCCATGTCTAATATTCTATTTGCCATAACCTCAGGATAAAATTCTCTTAAACCATCCATTTTTTCTGAATCACCAACAAATTTAATCGGAATATTAGTTAAATGTCTTACTGATAATGCTACTCCACCTTTGGTATTACCATCAAGTTTGGTTAGAATTGTTCCTGTTAAATTAAGAGCACTATTAAAACCATTAATAACATTTATGGCATCTTGACCCATCATCGCATCAATTACTAGTATTGTTTCATCAATCTTAAAATTACTAGATATATCTTTTAATTCTTGCATTAGGCTTTCATCGATTTGTAATCTACCTGCTGTATCTATTATGATGTAATCTAAATTGTTTTCTTTAGCATATTCTAAAGCATCTTTAATAATTTCGTTAGGATTTACTTTTCCTTTTGTAAATACTGGAATATCAATACTTTTTCCAACACTTACTAATTGGTCAATAGCTGCAGGACGATATATATCACAAGCGACTAATAAAGGTTTTTTATGATGTTTTTTTCTTAAAAAATTTGCAAGTTTACCAGCGGTTGTTGTTTTTCCAGAACCTTGAAGGCCACATAACATTAATATTGTAGTTCCATTATTAACTTTTAAAGGAACATGATTTTCTCCTAGAAGAGTTACTAATTCATCTTTTACTAATTTAATAAATAATTCATCTGGTTTTAAACTTTTACCAACATCTGCTCCGAGGGCTTTTTCTTTGACACTAGCTACAAATTCTTTTACAACTTGATAGTTAACATCGGCTTCTAGTAAAGCAAGTCTTATTTCGCGCATAGCTTCACTGATATTTTCTTCAGTTATAGAACCCATTCCTCTAATGTTTTTTAATGCTTTACTTATTCTATCTCCCATGTATTCAAACATTGTAATCATCTCCCTAGTAAAATTATTTTATCA
>CANSWQ010000128.1 GCA_947650775.1 uncultured Mycoplasmatota bacterium | reverse complement strand
GCATAATTTGTACTATCAAGCTTATCAGCAATTTGTAATAAACTAATACCACCACCAGTTACAACACCTTGATTAGCAACAGATAAAGCACATAATGCATCTTCTAAGCGCATTCTTTTTTCTATTCCTTCAGTTTTAGTAGGAGCACCTAATTTTATTTCAGCTGTCCCATTAGAAAACATAGCTTTTCTTTTTTCGTAAAAATCTTTTTCTAAATCATTAGTCATATTTTTTGCTTGTTTTATCAAGTTTTCTAAATAGTTTTTTATTTTTTTCGTAGCTTTAAAACTAATTGTTATTTTATCATTAGTTATTTCAATATTATCAGCGATACCTATATCTTTACTAGTTATATCATTATCAAATTCCACAATTTTAGCTCCTGTAATACATTCTATATCTTTTAATGTTTCATAAACATGCATACCATAATCTTCTATTTTTAATAAACAAATATTAATATTAGTTGTTAGAGTTAAGCTCACTAATTCTTGAACTGTATTTTCTTCAAAATTATTAGCAATTATTATTAAATCTTGTTTGTTAGCTAAAATATCATTTAAAAGAAAACTAATAGATTCCAAACTTACAAAAGTAGTATTCATTAATAATACATAAGGATTTTTATATTTTAATATATTTGATTCTCTTAAAAAATAAGGTGAAGCGAGAGTAACATCAAAAGAGTAACCTTTTAAATAAGAAATAGAAGATTTATTTAAAGAAGTATCTTTAATTATTATTGCTTCTTTACTTTTAACTTTTCTAGTTACTTGATAAGCAAGAAAACCCAATTCTTCATCATTAGCAGATATTAAAGCTATATTTTTTAAGTCAACATTTAAAGGTTTTCTTTTTAAAGTTTCTAGTTCTTTTAAAATAATATTTAATACTTTATCTAATTCTTTTTTTAATATAATAGGGCTTTTACCATTTTTTATATATTCCAAACTTTGGATATAAAGACTTTCTAATAAAACAAGGGTAGTGGTAGTTCCATCACCAACCACATCATTAGTTTTAATTGAAGCTTCTTTAATAATTTCTAAAATAGTACCAATAACTTCATCATCACTTTCGATATTTTTAGCAATAGTAACACCATCATTAGTAATAAAAGGTGAAAAGTTAGAATGGTCTATTAAAATATTATTTCCTTTAGGACCTAAAGTTTCTTTTACAGTTCCACATAAAATATTAATACTTTCTAAAATTTTTTCTTGTAAATCTTTTCCACTAACAATTTTTTTCATAATTCTTCACTCACTTCCGTTATATATTTCCAACACTTTTTAGGCATAAAATTTCTTCGACATCTGTCATTTTTTCTTTCTTTAATTCCAATCGTTTTATAAAAAGTCTTCCATAGTGTTTCATATTCTTGTTCATTAGTACTTTCTTTAGGGTCAATCAGTTGAAATTCTTCTTCATTTAAAATTTTAAATTGTTTTTTATCATATATACTTATTATTTTTCTTTTTTTATCTTTTATAATCCAAAATTCATTTTTTAGTCTTTTAGCAAAATGGCAAGAAAGTAAAAAGAGAATATCATTTGTTGGTTCCATTTCTGCATACAGTACATTTCCTTCAAGTTCCTTAAATCTGAGAAATCCTTTCATTTTATGAACCTCATGTCTAACATAACCAGAAATTCTTAAAACTTCACTTACACATTTTAAATTACGATAATAAATAATATTATGATGATATTTTAAGGCATTACGAAAAAAGTAATAAAGGATAAGCTCTTTATTTTCTTCATCTGACAAAAAGACATAATGCATGAGTATTAAAGCTTTAATACCAAAAGAACGGGTAATCTTAACTATTATTTTTTCATCATTAGGAATAGATAAAGAAATAATATTTTCAAATAAAGAAGGGAAATAATCTTCACTTTTAATATTATTAGGTTTTAAATTATTTTTTAAAAGATATAAAATAATATTTAATAAACTTATAAAATCACCTTCATAAATATATACATTATTCATTAAAATAACCTCAATTGCTCACTATTCATAGAACTTATATTTTTTTCTTCTAATAAAACATTTTTTTCAATAAAACTTTTATTAAAGAACTCACTATTAATCGCATATTTACCATCACATAAAATAAAATATTTTGCTCTTTTTAAAACAACACCCATTCTTTTTAAATCTTCAAAATGAATAGTAAAATTCTTCCGTGAACTTATAATTCTTTGAGCCGATTTTACACCAACACCAGGTATTTTAAGTAAATCATAATATGAGCAAGAATTAATTTCTTTTGGAAACTCATCTAAATGTCGCAAAGCCCAATCAGCTTTTGGATCAAGGAGAATATTAAAATTTGGATTAGTGTTATCTAGTAAATCAGTTATCTTAAAATTATAAAAACGTAGTAGCCAATCAGCTTGATAAAGTCTATTTTCACGAACTAAAGGCGGATGTTCTAAACTAGGTAATAAATTATCTTTATTAATTGGTACATAAGCAGAGTAAAAAACTCTTTTTAGATGAAAATTATTATATAAACTAGAACTTTTACTCATAATTTGTAAATCAGTTTCTTTAGTAGCCCCAATAATCATTTGGGTACTTTGACCAGCTGGAACAAATTTTTTACTTTTATTATTTTTAACATATTCCATAATTTGAGTTACACTTTTACTTTTTTTATTAGGAGCGAGTAACTTTAAACCATTTTCAGTAGGAAGTTCAACATTAGCGCTTAATCTATCAACAAGTAAGCCTAGTTCATTTAAAAGTTTAGGACTAGCTCCTGGTATCGCTTTCGCGTGTATATAACCATTAAAATGATATTTATTGCGTAATAAAGAAACAGTTTTAATTAAAAGTTGCATAGTATAATCAGGACTTTTAATAATACCAGAACTTAAAAATAGACCTTCAATATAATTTCTCCGATAAAAATTTATAGTAATAGTACATATTTCTTCTGGCGTAAAAATAGCTCTTTTAATATTGTTACTTTTTCGATTCAAACAATATTTACAATCAAAAATGCAACAATTAGTTAAAAGAATTTTTAAAAGAG
>CANSWQ010000127.1 GCA_947650775.1 uncultured Mycoplasmatota bacterium | reverse complement strand
ACATAATTACTAGTCATTTTCCATAAATCTTTGATATATGATAAAGTATTATTTAATGTTTCATAACGATATCCTATTAAATCAAGAGATTCTCTTAAACTAACATCTTCTTTGGCTAATCTTTCTCTTGTTTTTATATAACTGCTCATTTGATTTATTCGGCCTTCAATTAAGTTAACTGTTTTGGCATAACCATCTATTTTATTACTACACTTTATTATTTCTTTGCCTGTAATATTGGCATTTTCTTTAACATCCGCGATTTTTTCCCATATAATTCGATGCATATTTAAATATCTGTGTAATTGAGCTTTAAATTCTCTAATAAATATCTGTTCTTCAATATATCTTTCAACTTCAATATCAGTAGCTTTTTTGTTATTGATAAAATAATAAATGTCTCCCCTATCTATATCATATTTCTCACTGGAATATTCAAAATATTTTTGATTCTCAGTTTTTGATATTAATAAATCTACATCTTCTTTTGTTCCTTTATTTAATACTATAAAATATGGATATACACTTTTGATATTAGCTAATTCTTTTGGTACAGGGGCGCCTAAACTAAAAATATAATTTATGGCTTTACTTAAACAATTTTCGTAATAATCTGCTAAAAAGTCTGTTTCTCTAAATACTGATATATCCATTACATCATTTTTATGTAATGTTATTAACCCATCTTCAAATACTTTAATAGCTATATTACTGTTTGTTGTGTATGTTAAATATTCTAAACCTTCAATTTTATAGTGAACGCCAATATCTTTATTTATATCTAAGGCTTCCCATAACTTTATTAATTTATTTTTATCTAATTTTAACTGTGATGTTCCATACTTTAAAAAGTCATAAACTTCACTTAATTGTAAGGTGGTTCTTTGAAACCAACCTCCGATATATATACCACCTATTTTCATGTTATACCTCTTTTGAGAAGAATCCTGCTTCTACTAATTCAAATCCATATTTTTTATAACAAGCATGTGCTGCTGTTCTAAAATTTTTACTCCATAATACTACTTCTTTACAGTTATTATCTTTTGCTATTTTAAATAATACATCTAAAAGATAAGTTGCTATATGATGTCTTCTATAATCTGGATCAACACATACATGATTAAGTATTCCATATGACGCCATTGGTGTATAAATAGTCTTAATTATTGTCAGTTTAGCATGAGCTATAACTTTACCATCTAATACACCATTAATATAAATATTGTTAGAATCATTCATTGTTTCTATATATACTTTCTTAGCATATTCATAATCATTAAATTCATCAAAACATTTATTACATAAGGCTAGTGTTGCTTTTATATCCCTTTCTTCCATACTCTTAAATATAACTTCCATATTTTCACACCTCTATTCTTGTTAAGTATATCATATTTAGTACTTTAAAAACAATATTTTATATTTAAAAGTTAAAATATGTCGGAATTTGTCGAACACTTTTTCTGTACTTAAAAACATATAAATTTTATAATAAATAGTTATATAGAAACGAGGCATCTATGAATAAACTTGATGTTAAAAATTATATTAATATTACTAAAGAATGGTTAGAAAATGCTACTCCTAATAGTCATGTAGTTAAAGATTTATCTTATTTTAATCATAATGATATTAAATATTATGTTGATGGTAAGAATGTAGTTTTAGATTATAGTAATAAGGAACTTGAAATAGCTATATGGTTAGAGAATACTTTTGGTGGTGAAATATTTATGCTTCCTAGAATAAATAAACCCGATGGAATTAAAACAGCTGATTATTTATGGAATGATGAATATTGGGATTTAAAAGAAATATTTGGAAGTGGAAAAAACATTTTATATCATGCAGTCGAATATCAAAGAAAACAAGCCTCTAATTTTATATTTGACTTTTCTAATTCTAAACTTAATATTGACGAAATTTATGATAGAGTGGAGGAATTATTTCAATTAAAAAAACTTGATTGGCTAAATATAATTATCATAATAAAACATAATAAAACTTTATTTATTTTAAAAAAAGCAGCCCCTCCGATTAACGGTGGGACCACTTCATAATTAAATTATATAATATATATAACTTAATGTCAAACTATTTTATGATTGATTCTAAAGCTAAATTAATCATGTCATTAAGTTTTGTTTGTCTGTCTTCTGGTGATAATACTACTTTAGAATATTTGGAATCTACTACTGTCATTAAAGTTGTGGCTTCACAATCCATATTACTCGCTACATGGACTAAACCAAAGCCTTCCATTTCTTCACCAAGAATTTCATAACTCTTAGGAATACGATTTAATACTCGCTCATAATCAATGTAAGGTCCAAATACATCCATAGTTGTAGTCATACCATAATGAATACTCATATTTAATTCCTTAGCTGTTTCTAATATTGTTTTGTTTAATTCTTTACTGGCTTCTACTACATTGCCAACATAGTTATTATATGTATAGGCAAAATTGGATTCTGAGAAAATATCTTTTGTTAAGATAATCTCACCAATATCAGCTTTAGGACTTACTGCTCCACATGTTCCTATTCTAATAATTTTTTTAACATTATAAAAATGAATCAGCTCAAAAGCATATATACTAACACTTGGCATTCCCATACCATGAGCCATAACTGTTACTTTCTTTCCTTTATATTCTCCTGTATACCCGAGCATATTTCTAATACTTGTTACAAGTTTGGCATTACTTAAAAAATTTTCAGCGATATATTTAGCTCGGAGTGGGTCTCCTGGCATTATTACTATTGGTGCTATATCAGCATTCGCAGCAATATGAATTGGTGTATCTCCTATAAACATTTCTAATCAACTTCCCTCTATTATAATATTAACATTTTTTTTAGGTTTATTAAAGGGGTTCTTGATTATTTTACATTTTTTATGAGTTCTCTTATTTTTTGTTCATCTTTTGATTGTTGTTCTCGGTATTCAGCACTATTTAATTCACTTGATGCATCACTAAAATAAAAACCATCATTGTATTTTCTTAAAGCAAATATGTTCATTTTGATATCTACTGGTAATTCAATACTTATTATTATTTCATAAAATAGTGGGAAGTTTTCTTGATAT
>CANSWQ010000126.1 GCA_947650775.1 uncultured Mycoplasmatota bacterium | reverse complement strand
GGATCTATTATTAAAGTATCAAAATCATCTTTAATTTTATTAACTATTTTAGAAGTATCCCCAAGTATAAATTGAATGTTGTTTTGTTTATTAATTTTAGCATTAAATATTCCATTCAAAACTGCATTTTTTACAATTTCAACACTTATAACTTTCCTAGCTTTTTTACTAGCTACTATTCCAAGAGTCCCAACTCCACTATATAAATCGAGTATTGTATCATTTGATGCTATTTCTTCATTTATAAACTTAAATAATAAAGAACAAATATAATGATTAATTTGAAAAAAAGAATTAAAGCTTACTTTAAATAAGAATCCACCTATTCTTTCATAAAAGAAATTATCTCCATAAATAGTTTTATTATTATAAACAATCCCTACTAATTTAACTAATTCTTTTAATCTATCAATTTCAATATTATAATTATCACTAGGACTTTCAATTATAAGTAAAACTTCTTTATTTGAATTAACTCTTATTATTAAAGAACCATTTTTGACATTTAACAATTTAAAATTCTTAATAATTTTATTTATTTCTTGATTAGCAACAAAGCATTCACTTATTTCTACAAGCTCATGGGTTTTACTTTTATAATACCCTATTTTTCCATCAACTATTTTTAAACTAACTTTATTTCGATAATTGATTGGATTTTGATTTTTAACTATTTCAATATTACCATTATATTTTATTTTATTCTTACGTATTAATTCACTCACCTTTTTAAGTTTATAATCAAAAGTATCATTATAAGAATAAAACATTAAAGAACATCCTCCACATATATTAAAATAAGGACATAAAGGTTTTATTCTTTTATCACTTTTCTTTATATATTCTAAAACTCTCGCTTTCATATATTTATTTTTATCTTCAAGATTTTCTATTTTAACAACTTCTCCTGGTAAAGAATTTTCTACAAAAACAATTTTTTCATTAATATGAGCAATACCTAACCCAAAATGGTCTAAAGATTCTATTGTAACTATTTCCATTTTTACATCACAAAAGTATTATAACATCTTTACATAAATTTAGGAAATATAAATTGAGAAAATATTAAAAATATAGTATAATTTATATTAGAATAGGTGATACTTAATATGAAAGAATTTGATTTTGAAAAAACTTCTATTGTTGATATAGTAAATATAATAATTGTCGATGCTATAAAAAGAAAAGCTAGTGATATTCATTTTGACCCATCAAGAAATTCATTAATGGTTAGAATAAGAATAGATGGAGAATTACAAGATTATGCTAAAATACCTAATATGTTAAAGAAAAATCTTATTACTAGAATAAAAATAATAAGTGGTATGAATATAACTGAAACTAGACTTCCTCAAGATGGAGCGATTAAAAATATTGTTGATTCTTATAATCTTGATTTGCGTGTGTCATCACTTCCTGTTGTTGATGGCGAAAAAATTGTTATTCGTATTCTTGATTATTCTATGAGTTTAAAAGGTTTAGAAAACTTAGGTTTTTCGGAAAATAATCTAAACAAAATAAATAAAATGATAGCAAAACCCAATGGCCTAATTTTAGTAACAGGTGCAACAGGTACTGGTAAATCAACAACTGTCTATGCTCTACTTCAAAAATTAAATAGTAAAGAAAGAAACATAATCACTGTTGAAGACCCCGTTGAAATGAAAATCGAAAATATTAATCAAGTTCAAGTATTAAGTGATATTGGCCTAACCTTTTCTCATACGCTTAGAAGTATTTTAAGACAAGACCCTGATATCATAATGGTTGGTGAAATAAGAGATAATGAAACAGCTCGTATTGCAGTGCGTGCAAGTATTACCGGCCACTTAGTATTATCAACAGTTCATACTAATAATTCTTTAACTACTATTGAAAGATTAATAGATATGGAAGTAGAAAGATATTTGTTAGGTTCTGCCCTAACTGGAATTATTTCTCAAAAACTTGTAAAAAAGCTTTGTCCAAGATGTCGTAGTACCAGACCTACAAATGAATATGAAAGAAGTTTAATCAAAAAACATTTAGGTATTACAGTTCCTGAAGTTTATATACCTGTTGGTTGTAAATATTGTAATCATGGTTTTATTGGTAGAATTGCTATTCATGAAGTATTAACTATTAATGAAGATATTAGAGATGCTATAACTACTAATATAAATCGTAAAGATTTAAAAAAATTAGTTTACAATTCTAAAGAAGATATCACTACAATGTTTGAAGATGGATTAAAAAAAGCAATTGAAGGCTTAACTACTATGGAAGAAGTGTTAAAAACAATTGATACTTCCTCTACTGAAGAATTAGAAATTTAAAAAGAAGAAACATTAATTAATTGCTTCTTCTTTTTTCATACTTTTATTTTGTAAATCTTTGCCATATAAACATCCACAATAATCTTGGCGATATAAATCATACTCTCGAGCAAACTCTATACTTTTTTTATAACCATCATTCTTTTTAAAATCCCCATAAATATATTTAATATTTAATTTATTAGCTATATCTTCACCTATTTTATTTATAACTTGACTATTTTTATGAGGACTAACAGTTAAAGTTGTTCCAAAGTAATCAAAATTATTTTCTAAAGCTTTTTTAGCTGTATTTTCTAATCTTAAATAAAAGCATTTAGAACATCTAGCACCACCTTCTTTTATTTGTTCAATATTATCAACTAGATTTTTATAAGTATTATTATCATAATCACAATCTATAAACTCTATTTTATTCTGACTATTTTCATTAAACTTTTGAATAAATTTTATTTGTTCATTTTTTCTTTTTAAATACTCCTCAAATGGTTCAATATTAGGATTATAATAATAAATAGTAATTATAAAATAATCTTTTAAAAAATCTATTACTTGTGTTGAACAAGGACCACAACAACTATGAAGTAATAGTTTTGGTTTATCATTAAATGTTTTTACTAAATCTAAAAGTTTATTTTGATAATTAATCTTCTCTTCCATCATTACCACTATCCCCTGCATTTTCATCATCTTTTTTCTCATCATCATCTACATCAGTATCTTGATTTTCAAACTGTGTAAAAAGACTATTATTACTATTATAACTATCTAAATATAAAGTACCTCT
>CANSWQ010000125.1 GCA_947650775.1 uncultured Mycoplasmatota bacterium | reverse complement strand
TAAAAGTATCTAGTAAATCAAATCCTAGTAAAGTAGCAGGAGCGATTGCTAACATTTTTAGAGAAAAAGGCAGTGTAGAAATTCAAACAATTGGTGCTGGTTCTCTAAATCAAGCAATAAAGGGAATAGCTATAGCAAGAGGTTTTGTAGCACCTAGTGGTGATAATTTAGTTGTTATACCTGCTTTTAATGATGTAGTAATAAATGGTGAAGACAAAACAGCAATGAAACTAATTGTTACTAAAAAATAAAGGTCAATAAAAAAATTGACTTTTTATTTACATTTAAATAGATAATAATTGTTAAATTATAAAATATCATTTATAATTATAATAAGGGTGATAAAAAATGAACTATACGATATTAACAGATATAGACGGAAACAAATATAAAGTAGTTATCTTATTTACACATTTTGATTATAACTTTAGTAAGAATTATATAGTTTATTTAGAAGATAATGATTTACTAGCATCTCGCTATGAAGAAAAAGATGGTAAATACATCATAGATAACGATTTAAGTAGTAGTGAATATGACATGATTGATAAAATAATAGAAAGTAGAATGGAAAATGCGTAAATTATATTTAACTTATAATGAAAAAGATAATAAAAAAGAGGGCTATTCTTATAGTGGAGATACAAATCCTATTTATGTTAATTTAAGTAATGCTGAAATAGAAGCATATTTAAGTAAAACAATAAGTGATGGAATAAGACAAGCTCGGAGTATCAATGATAATACAATAGAACTTAGAACAGGAAGTGGTGAAGTAGTAGTTATTGATAGTGTGAAGTTATTTAAGAGTAGTGATAATCTAGATTTTTATTATAAAGATTTAGGAAATAAAATAAGAACAACTTTTGAAAGTAATAATATAGCTACATATAAAAACAGTTTACCAGAAGGATATAGTCCAAGAGTAAATAGAGGAAAGAACAAAAAGCAAAAGTATTTAGTAGATGAAACATTAGCGACCACTATAATATTAAGTAGTGGATATCAAGAATTAAGTATGGACTTATCTGATATAGAAATGTATAATAGTGGAATAGAAAAAGGACGCTGATAAAATGAGTAAAGTCATCTTAGTAACAGGGGCATCCCGTGGTTTAGGAGAAGCTATAGCAAAAAAATTTTTAGATAATAACAATATAGTATATATTAATTACAATAAAACATCATTAAAGGAGTTAGAAGAAAAATATCACGAATATAAAAATGCGAGATTTATCAAATGTGATGTATCAAATGAAGAAGAAATAAAAAACATGATGTTTAAAATTAAGGAAGAAGAAGGACACTTAGATGTTTTAGTGAACAATGCAGGAATAGCAATAGATTCTGAATTAAAAGATAAAACCAAAGAAAATTTTCAAAAAATCCTAGATGTAAATTTAATAGGGCCTTTTTTAACTAGTAAGTATGTTTTAGATATAATGAATAAAGGTAGCATTATAAATATTTCTTCTAATACAGGTATTGATACATATTATTCTTACGGTTTAGATTATGATGCTTCTAAAGCGGGTTTAATTAATTTAACACATAACTTTGCGAGTATGTATGCACCAAATATTAGAGTAAATTGTCTAGCACCGGGATGGATTAATACTGAAATGAATAAAGAATTAGACAAAGAATATATTAAAGAAGAATGTGAACATATATTATTAGAAAGATTTGCCGAGCCAAAAGAAATAGCGAATGTAGTTTTCTTTTTAGCAAGTGATGAAGCAAGTTATATTAATGATTCTATAATAAGGGTAGATGGCGGATTAAAATGAAATCAGTTAGTATAATTCCGAATAAAGACAAAATGAATATACCTATTTATCACAAAGAAAGAGAAAATAAAGATCATACTACGATGTTAAAAGAATTTTGTACATTAATGGGGTTAGATTATACTAGTTATAGGACTGTTCAAGAATGCATATTAAGTTATGGAGGACTTATTATAACCACGGATAATAATGAATATGCTTTGACTTGGTTACCAGAAGACTTAAGTGATGAACAAATAAAAAAATTATTTGATTTAGAAGAATTTTATAGATTATTTCAAGATTTAGAATTTTTTGATTTCTATGGTAACGGTTTAGGAAAACATTCTAATGAGCCAAATAAAGGAAAAGAAGTATTAGAAGAATTTTATAAAGCATTAAAACAATACCAAAAAGAAAAAAGTATGCATAGAAATAGAATAAAGGAAGCAAGCTAAAAATGTTAGTATGTATTAATTAATAAAAAAAATAATAAACATAAAAAATAGAAAGACAGAAAAAATGATAGATGAAATCAAAATGATAATCGGAGCAATAGTTATACCAAATGAAACAATATTAGATATTCCTACATTTAGACAAAGCAAAGAAGCTACAAGAAAACAAGGATACCATTATGAATTATTTCAAGAATTTTGTAATAAATATAGCATTCCATATGAAGGAATATTTACAGAATCAGCAGTAGTAAAAAATGGTCATATCACGATAAATACTACAAATAAATGTATGCATTTGTCATGATACCAGAGTTTATTTCTGAAAAGCAATATGAAGAAATTAAAAATGAAAGAGCTTTTTTAGAAACATTTGATAATTTTGAAGCCAGAATAGCAGAAACAACTATAGATGAAATACCTCCAGGATATGAAGGAACTATAATTGATTATTTCTATGAAGAATTAGATGAATATTATAGACAAAGAGGAAATGAAACTGCTAGAAGATAATTAATTGTAGAAGTTTATATTTAATAAAAAGGTTATAGATTTTTTTACATAATATTACAATTAAGTGTAGGAAAATAAAGGAGAAGTATTATGAATATCGATAAATTAGTAATTGAAGCAGAAAAAGAATGTAAAACTATATTCCAAACTATTGAAGATAATGAATATTATTTTAGTGAATTAGTGTTAGAAGCTTTTAGAAAGTTTAACATAAATGAAACTCATTTTAATATGACAACTGGCTATGGCTACAATGATACAGGAAGAGATGCTATAGAAGATGTTTTTTCTTATGTATTAAAAGGGGAAAAAGCCTTAGTAAGAAATCAAATGATAAGTGGTTCTCATGCTTTATCAACAACAC
>CANSWQ010000124.1 GCA_947650775.1 uncultured Mycoplasmatota bacterium | reverse complement strand
TTACTATTGTTAAAGAATATTTAAATGGTGAGATGCCTTTATATCATATGGATGTCTATCGTATAGATGATAATAGTGAATTTGGTGTGGAAGATTATTTTAATAAACAAGGTGTTTGTATTTTAGAATGGTCAGAGTTGATTGAAGATAGATTACCTCAAGAAAGATTAGATATAAAGATAAAAATAATTGATGAAAACACAAGAGTTCTTATTTTTAAACCACTTGGAACGCAATATGAAGAACTTTGTGATGCTGTATTATAATCTCACTTTTTTAGGTGAGATTTTGTTTTTAGGAGGGTAGTTATGTATACTTTATATATAGATACACATTTTATTAATTTGGTTTTAGCAATATTTAAAGATGATGATATTATAGTTAAAAAAAGTTTGGATAGTAATTTTATTTCAAAAGATACAATTCCACTTATAAAAGAATGTTTAAATGAATGTAATTTAAATGTAAATGATTTAAATGAAATAATTGTTATTTCTGGACCTGGTTCTTTTACGGGAGTTAGAATAGGGATTGTTATTGCTAAAATATTTGGGTATACTTTAAATATAAATATTAAGACATTGTCTTATTTAGAAGCTTTAGCTTTAAATTATGATAATGAAGTAATACTTGGTATTAAAGATAGAAATGGAGCTTTTATTGGAGAATTTGATAGTAATCATAATTTAATTAAAGATTATTATTACTTAAGTAATAAAGATTTAAATGATAATATTATTTTTGAAGATAATGTAGATTTAAAAAAAGTGAAACTGTTTGTAAAGAATAAAAGTGCGATTGAACCTCATTCTTTAGTTCCACTTTATGTGAAAAAAATAGAGGTGGAAGAACATGATTAGAGATGCGAATGTTTATGATATTCCAAGAATAAATGAACTGGGAGTATTATTAAATGAAAATTTTAAAAGACTTTTTATAATTAATGATATGCTTCAAGATGATATTTCGAAAGTTATTGTTTATGAAAAAGATGATAAAGTTGTGGGTTTTATAATTGCGACTGCGCTATATGAAACTTGCGATATTTTAAGTATTGTTGTGGACCCAGAATATAGAAGACAAGGTATTGGAACTAATTTAATAGGTTATTTAATTAGTGATTTGGGTGAAGTGCTAAAACTAGTTACTTTGGAAGTGGCTACTAAAAATAAAGAAGCTTTAGCTTTATATGATAAATTTGGGTTTGAAGTTGTTCATACACGTGAACATTACTATAATGGTGATGATGCTTATTTAATGGCTAGAAAGAGTGAGTAAAATGAAGGACGTATATATTTTAGCGATTGAATCTTCATGTGATGAAACTAGTATGGCTATTGTAAAAAATGGTAAAGATGTAATTGGTCTTTCAATTGCTACTCAAATAGATACACATGCAAGATATGGCGGGGTAGTTCCAGAAATTGCTAGTAGAATGCATACAGAAGCGATAACAATGGTTTTAGAAGATGTTCTTTTAAAATCAAAAATTAGTATTCAAGAAGTAGATGCCATAGCAGTTACTTATGCGCCAGGTTTAACTGGTAGTTTAATTGTAGGAATAGAAGCCGCTAAAACTTTAGCACTAATCTATAATAAACCTTTAATAGCAGTTAATCATTTAATTGGTCATATTTATGCTAATAATATTGAATCAGATTTAGAATTTCCAATGCTTTCTTTAATTGTTAGTGGGGGACATACAGAACTTTTAATTATGGAGTCAGATTATAAATTTAAGAAACTTGGTGAGACTTTAGATGATGCTATAGGTGAGGCTTATGATAAAGTGGCAAGAGTTATAGGCCTTAAATATCCAGGAGGACCTAATGTAGAAAAATATGCTAAAGAAGGAAAGCATTCATATAATCTACCTAAACCAGTTATGGATGATACTTATAATTTTAGTTATAGTGGGCTTAAAAGTGCAATTATTAATTTGGTTCATAATGCTGAACAAAGAGGAGAAGAGATAAATAAATATGATTTGGCTCGTAGTTTTCAAGATGTGGCAATAGATGAACTTGTTCGTAAAGTAGAAAAAGCTTTTAAAGAAACAGGTATCAAA
The DNA here is from genome assembly GCA_947650775.1 of uncultured Mycoplasmatota bacterium. Classification (GTDB taxonomy): domain Bacteria; phylum Bacillota_I; class Bacilli_A; order RF39; family UBA660; genus Caccenecus. The sequence goes on along the minus strand of CANSWQ010000124.1, from coordinate 1,068 downwards.
AGACTGGTTATTGCAGGAGGAGTTTCCGCGAATAATTATTTAAAAGAAGAAATGCAAAAATTATGTGATAAATATATGGCAGAACTATTTATACCTAGACTTCTTTATTGTACAGATAACGCAGCGATGATAGGTGCAGCAGCATATCCATTATATTTGAAAAAAGAATTTTGTGATTATAGTTTAAATGCTAGTAGTCATGCTGATATATGTTAAAAGCTTATTAATATGGGCTTTTTTTTATAAAAAAATACTTTGTAAAGTATTATAAGACATAAATGTATATGGCAATAAAATGAAATATTGTTCCAGCTAAACAGAAGAAATGAAAGATGGAATGCATATATTTCTTTTTGGCACCTATACCATAAAGAATTGCTCCTAAAGAATACATTATGCCACCTAGTAATAAGAATAAAATACCCATAAAGGTTATGTTGTTATATAAAGTTTTTATAGCTATTAGAATACTCCAGCCATTTATTAAATGACATATTACTTCAAAAACTTGAAATTTATCGATAGCTATTGATGATAAAATTATTCCTATTAAAGAAATAGTTGTTACTATACTAAATAATATCCATCCTAAAGGTCCTTTTACTCCTAATAAAGATACGGGAATATATGTACCTAATACTAATAAATAAACATTACAATGGTCTAAGATTCTTAATACTTTTTTACCAGTTAGTTTGGGAGATAAAGCGTGATATATACAACTTATTATATAAAGTAATATCATAGTTGTACCAAATATAGATATGGTTACATATTCTAAAGGACTATTACTTTTTACTAACATAAGTATTAAAGCTACAATAGCAAATATTCCACCTAATCCGTGAGAAATACTATTTATTAATTCTTCAGTTAAACTATATTTGGGTATTCTTATTTTTGACATATTATCACCAATAAATTATTATATCATATATTTATTTTTTTAGAACGATATATTTATTCTTAAATTTTAAGTGAAATAGTAAGATTATATGAGGGATTTTACTTATAATGCTTGTATTTTATTGATTTTTATGGTATTATCTTATATGCAAATTTAGTTTT
>CANSWQ010000123.1 GCA_947650775.1 uncultured Mycoplasmatota bacterium | reverse complement strand
AGAAATAGCAAGTAGTACAGGAATTAAAGGTAAAATTAGCAAAATAATTGAAATGTTAATACTAGACAAATTAAATATAAATAATGCAGAAGAAATATTAATTGAAAGCATCAAAAAAGCTTTTAAAACTAAAGGTGAAAATATCATAAATAGTAATATAGAAGCTGTAAAACTTGCTAAAAGTAATCTAAAACTTGTAAATATAGATAGCAATATTGATAGAGTAACAGAAGAAAATTTAGATACTATAAGTATGATAAACAAAAGACTAGGAGATAATTTAACAGTTAAGGAAGTAAGTACATTTAAAGATGGAACATTCCCAAATGGTTTAAGTAAATATGAAAAAAGACATGCTAATATGTCTGCACCAAAATGGATTCCTGAGAATTGTACAGAATGTGGTAGATGTAGTTTTGTGTGTCCTCATGCTGTTATAAGAGCCTTTTTAAACAAAGAAAACCGCGGTATACCATATTTAATAAACAAAGAATACAATTATGAGATATTAGTAAGTGAAGTGGACTGTACAGAATGTGGCTTATGTATCAATGAATGTCCTGGAAAAAATGGTAAGAAAGCTTTAGAATTTGGTCCAGTTTCAGAAGAAAAACAACAAGAAGCAACAAAATATTTTGATAAATATGAAAATCCTGAAATCTTTAATAAATTTACTATCCCAGGTGCTAGTTTATGTAAACCAAGATTTGAATTTAGTGGCGCATGTGCTGGATGTGGAGAAACACCATATATCAATTTAATTACTAGACTTTATGGTGATGAATTAGTTATAGCAAATGCCACAGGTTGTTCGAGTATTTATGGTGGTTCAGCTCCAAGTACCCCATATACCATTCCGTGGGCAAACTCATTATTTGAAGATAATGCTGAATTTGCTTTAGGAATGCATACATCATATACATCCAAACGTAATTTAATTAAGAAAATAATGTTAGAAGAAATGAACAATGTAAGTGAAGAGATTAAAGACGAATTTAATTTATATATTGGTAATATGAATAATTATGAAGTTACAAAAGAAGTAAAAGATAAACTCAGTATTATGGATATTCCAAAGAAATTAAAAAGTTTATTAAATTATATACCAGCCAGAACAGTTTTAGCTATCGGTGGTGATGGTTGGGCTTATGACATAGGTTTTGGTGGTTTAGATCATGTCTTATCAACTAATGAGAATATTAAAGTTTTAGTATTAGATACTGAGGTGTATTCTAATACAGGAGGACAATCTAGTAAATCAAGTAAAATGGGTCAAGTATGTGAATTTGCTAATTTTGGTAAAAAGACAGTAAAAAAAGACTTATTTAGAATTGTTATGTCTTATCCCAATTGTTATGTAGCAAGTATCTCATTAGGGGCTAATATGATGCATAGCCTAAAAGTAATGAAAGAAGCTATGGAGTATGAGGGTCCTGCTATAATACTTGCTTATTCACCATGTATAGAGCATGGAATTAAAACGGGAATGTCTCATTCAATTGAAGAAGAGAAACTAGCGAGTGAAGTTGGATATACTTTATTAATGAGATACAATCCTAAAGAAGAAAAATTATATATGGATAACTTAGTTCCTAATTTTGATAATTATGAAAAATTCTTAGATAATGAAACAAGATATAATGCATTGAAAATTAAAGATAAAGAACTAGCAAGTGTATTATTAGAAAGTCAAATAGAGAATGCCAAGAAAAGATATCAATATTATAAAAAATTAAGTGAGGAATAAATATGCAAGATTTAACAATAGAGAATATAAATAATTTTAAAAATAATTATTTAAAAGATAAGAATAATAAAATAATTGAAAATGGTATAAAAAACATTGGAATAGAAAATTTTTGCTTAGATAGAGATATTGTTAATAAAACTAGTAGATTATTTAATATTGAATTAACTCATAAAAAAATTTATAATCAAAAAGATAGTTACTTATGTTGGATATACACTGGAATCAGTTTAATAGAAGACAACATAGCGGAAAATTTAAATGTTGAAGAATGTAATTTATCTGCAAATTATTTATCTTTTTTAGATAAATTAGAGAAAAGTAATACTTTATATAACAAAATAATAGAAAATAAAGATTTTGATTTAGAAGAATTTAAAAAAATAAAATTTCAAATAGGAGTTACAGAAGGAGGATATTTTGAATATTTCAAAAATTTAATTAATAAATATGGTATAGTCCCAAATGATGTAATGCCAGAAGTAAAAAGTACTTCAAAATCATGGAATTTAATTGTTTTGTATAACGAAAAAGTTAAAAAGGATATTTTTAAATTAATTGAATTAAAGAAAGCCAATAAAACAATAGAAGAGCAATATATGCAAAAAGAAAAAATGCTTGAAGAGAATTATAATATTTTAGCTAAATGTTTAGGTGATTTACCAAATAATTTTAATTATGAATATAAAGATAAAGAAGGTAATATTAAACAAATAAAAAATATAACACCTTTAGAGTTCAAAGAAAAGTATTTAAGTATTAATTTAGATAATATGATAAGTATTGGTTCAATAAAAATGTTTAACAAAGAGTTTAATAAAGTTTATAAAAAGAATAATATTGAAAATGTATATAATAAAGACGTAGAATTTTTAAATCTGCCAATAACAAGACTTAAAGAATTAGCAATCAAACAATTGCAAAATAAAATACCAATATATATATATTGTTCTATGAAAAAAATGCGTAATTTTGAATTAAGCATTATGGATTCAAAACTATACAATTTTAAAGAAGTATTTAATATAGAACCTCTAACCAAAGAAGAAGCTTTATCTACTTATGATATAGGTACAGACCATGCAATGCTTATAACAGGTGTTCATTTAGAAGCAAATAAACCTATTAGATGGAAAGTAATAGATAGTTATGGAACAGAAAATCATACTGATGGAACATACGTAATGAATGATAATTATTTCGAAGATTTTGTTTTATGTACAATAATTGATAAAAGCTTTTTAACAAACGAAGAAATAAAAAATTATGAACAAGAGCCTATAATATTTGATGAAAATGATCCGTTTTAAAAATCAGAAAGTTAAAAATTCTGATTTTCTTTTATCTTTAATTTTCTAATTTTCTTTTTTAATTTTAGATTATGTTTTTCAATCATTTT
>CANSWQ010000122.1 GCA_947650775.1 uncultured Mycoplasmatota bacterium | reverse complement strand
TGCTAAAAGAAAGTAATAAAGATTTACCTTATTTTGCAGCATTTATAAGTGATATTAAAAGTGTACAAAAATAAATAATATAGAAAGAGGTATTATATATGGCAACTACAAAAGAATATAAAGATTATATATTAGATAAGTTAAGTGTTTTAGAAACAATAAAATGTCGACCAATGATGGGAGAGTATTTATTATATTATAATGATGTATTATTTGGAGGAATATATGATAATAGATTATTGATTAAAATAGTAAATGGTAATAAAAAATATAATTTAGAAAGTGCTATTCCTTATGATGGCGCTAAATTAATGTATCATGTTATTGATGTGGATAATAGTAATTTATTAAAAGAAATAATCCTTGAAACTATTAAGGAATTACCTGTTAAGAAAAAATAAGATTTGTAATAAATAATTGTTTTTTTAGTTTGTTGGTTTATGATATATGCTTAGGAGAAGAGAAGTTATGAATAAAGAAGATGTGGGTCAATTTATTAAAGATTTACGAGAAGAAAAAGGAATGACGCAAGAAGAGTTAGCTAAAGCAATATATTGCTCTAGGTCTAATTTAGCGCATATTGAAAGTGGGAGAGTGTTTCCTAGTCACGATAAGATTGTTTTACTATCTAATATTTTAGGTGTAAGTGAAATGGAAATATATTCTGGGAAAAAATTACAAAACCCAAATGAAGTAACACCTTCTTTTTTTGAATATGTAAAACATTTAAAAAGCAAAACTAAGAAATATATGATAGTATCTATATTTGTTTTTATAATAAGTATTGTTTTGTTTTTAAGTTATTACTTTTTGTCATCTTATAATACTATAAAAATGTACAAAGTAAGTGGGGAGTCAGATAATTATATTGTTAATGTGGGAACTCTTTTGGTTTCTAAAGATAAAATTATTTTAACTTTTGATGTTGATTCTAAAAATGATTTAGAAATAACTTCTATGTCTTTAAATTATATTAAAGATAATAATCCTAATTTTGTTGTTTCTCACACGTCATCTTTTGTTTATATCGTGGATAGTTATGGTTATAATGAATATTTTAATTATGATGATTTACAAAAAAATAAAGGTTATTTTTCGCTAGATATTTTTTCTAAAGATATTAAAGAAAATTTAAAATTAAATCTTGAACAAGTATATGATAATAAAAAGTTTGTTATAAAAAAAGCATTATCAATTGGTGATGATACAACATCTTATGAAACTCCTGTTAAAGAAGTTCCACCTAAAATTGCTGAGACTTTTTTATACAAACAAGGAATATATAGTTATAGTTTTAAAGATGACGAAAAACTAGTTGATGTCTATTATTATAAATCAGCTGGATTATTTATGGTAAATGAATTTTTGGGGACTACAATAAAAGTGTGGCACACTTTTTTAGGAGAAAAAGATTTTCATTATAGCTTAAATGTGGATAAAGAATTAATATATTCAGATTATATAGATATTGATAATATGAATTATGAGGAAGCTAAAATATATGATTATTTTAAAGTAAATTATCTTGATAAATATGTGGGTGAATAATATCACTCTTTTTTGTTCTTTTTTCTAACATTATTGGTGTTAGTTTTTAGAGCGTGACATTAATAAGTAAATGATATATTATAGTTTTAAGCAAAGGGAGTTAATAAATCAATAATTTTGATTTGTTATAAATATTTTAGAGAGGTGAGTAATAATGTCGCGTATAAAATATACATATTTAATTAGTATATTGATTTTAATTATATTTTTAATTTTAATAGTATTTAAGTTAAATGTGCCTAAAGAGTTAAAACTAAATAATTATGAAGAAAATGAATCTAAATTTAGACAGCTAAAATATTTTGATACAAAGTATTCACTAAATGATATGTATGATTTAATATATAATAGTAAGATACCTAATGATGACGAGTTTTATGATATTATTTTAAATTGGTTTGATTATTTTGAAGAAGATAATTTATTTATTAATCGCTTTGGGGAGAGTTATAATATTGAGGAATATACAAAAATTAAAAATGAGTATTCTGATGAGACTTTAAAAGTTTTGTTAATATCTGCTAAAAAAAGTTGGTTTTTACCTGTGTTGAATAAATAATAATATAAATCTTTCCAAAATAAATAACCTTGATTTTAATTTTAAAAATATGTTATAATGCTAGCAATTAGGAGTGAGTTTTATGAAGAAAATTTTGATTAGTATTTTAACTTTAATTATTACTTTAGCTTTAATTGTTTTAGGATTAACAATTAATTTAAAAAGTATGATTGTTGATACTACTGATATAATATTAAAAAGAGAAATTACAAATCAAATAACAGATTATCTAGCGGATAATACAAATTATAATAAAGAGGATATTAAAAAAAGTATTGATAAGTTTTTAAATGAAGATGAGTTAATTAAAAAAACAGTTGATAAATATATGAATAAATTTATGGATGTTTTAAATGATAAAGAGGTTACAGATTTAGATTTATCTTTAGAGCTTGAAAGTATTATTAATGGTTGTGAACCAATACTAAAAGAATATGGTGTAACAATATCCGAGGAAAGTAAAAAAGAATTATTGGATGCTGCAAGAGGTGAAGAAATTAATAAAACTTTTAATGAATCAGTTATGGAATTTAAAAATGATATGACAAGTGAAGATAAAGAAATTTTAAATATTTTTAATTTTATTACAAGTACAAGTTTTAAATTAATGTTAATTGGTGGTATTGTAATTTTATTAGGTTTTATTGCACTATTAAAGAAAAGTTTTTATAAATGGCTAAGTAATTTTGGTGGAGCTTTAATTTTTAGTGGAATAGTACTTGGTATATTAATACATCTTTTATTGGATACACTAATGAAAGAAATGGGGACAGATATTATTATATCTTATAGTTCATTTAGTACTTATGGTTATGTTTCAATTGGTATAGGAGTTATATTAATTATCATAAATATATTTATTCCTAAAATGATTAATAAAATAAAGAAATAGAAATTTAAGTGTGATTATTCATACTTTTTTTCTTGCTAAAAACTTTATTAAATAATATAATGGATATACAAAACAAAAGAGGTTGAGCGTTATGAAAAAGATTAAAAATGCGTTATTAATGATTAAAAGAAATATTTGGGTTTTAGTAGGATTTGAAGCAGTATTTAAATTAT
>CANSWQ010000121.1 GCA_947650775.1 uncultured Mycoplasmatota bacterium | reverse complement strand
AAAAAAATAGAAATGCACTTTTTACCCGATGTATATGTTCCTTGTGATGTATGTGGTGGCAAAAGATATAATAAAGAGACATTAGATATTAAATTTAAAGATAAAAACATCGCTGATATATTAGATATGCGAGTTAGTGAAGCTCTTCCGTTTTTTGAAAACATTCCAAAAGTATATAATAAATTAAAAGTAATGGAAAGTGTTGGATTATCCTATATCAAATTAGGTCAATCTGCCCCTACTTTATCTGGTGGTGAAGCAGGAAGAGTTAAATTAGCTAAAGAACTTCAAAAAAAACCTACAGGCAAAAGTATCTTTATTCTTGATGAGCCTACAACAGGACTTCATAGTGACGATATCAAAAAGCTTTTAGCCATCTTAAATCGTATTGTTGACAATGGAGATACAGTTTTAGTAATAGAACACAATTTAGATGTTATTAAAGTAGCCGATTATCTAATCGATTTAGGGCCTGAAGGTGGTAATTTAGGTGGCGAGATAGTTGCAACAGGAACTCCAGAAGAAGTAGCCAAAAATAAAAACTCTCATACTGGAGAATTCCTAGCTAAAATATTAAAATAGAAAAAAGAATTTCATATGTTTAAGAAATTAGTTAATACTATACGATGTTATCATTCTTTGCATATAATAAATAGAAAGAAGGATAACAATGAATATCGAAAGTTTAATAGGAAACACTCCTATAATTGAAATAAAAATAAAATACCAAGAAAAAATAATAAATGTTTATGCTAAATTAGAATATTACAATTATACTGGAAGCATAAAAGACCGCTTAGCTTACTATATAATAAAAGAATCATATAAAGATGGCAGTTTAAAAAAATGTCAACCTATTGTAGAAGCTACTAGTGGAAATACAGGAATATCATTTGCGAGTTTAGGCGCATATTTTGGTCATGAAGTTCACATATTTATGCCAGATTGGGCTAGTCAAGAACGTGTAGCTATAATGAAACTTTATGGTGCTAAAGTATATTTAGTTTCCAAGGAAGATGGCGGATTCAAAGAAGCTATAAAAAGAGCAGACACCCTTGCTAAAGAAATAAATGGATTTAGACCTAATCAATTTGATAACATTAAAAATATTGAAGCTCACTATAATACAACTGGATTAGAAATTATAAATAGTATTTCTAAAATAGATAGTTTTGTAAGTGGTATTGGAACAGGTGGTACTTTAATAGGTATTGGTAAAAGAATTAAAGAGACCAATAAAAATGCGAAAGTAATCGCTTTAGAGCCTTTACAAATGCCAATAATGAGCCAAAATATCACAACAGGTACTCATCGTATTGAAGGTATAGGTGATGATTTCATCCCAAGTATTGTTGATAAAAGTTTAATTGATGAAATAATAACTATTGATGATGAAGATGCTATAAATATGTCAAGAATACTAGCGAAAAATTTTGGTTTAGGCATAGGAATATCTAGTGGCGCAAATCTTCTAGCCAGTATTTTAACTGCTAAAGACAACGAAAATGTAGTTACTATATTCGCAGATGATTTTAAAAAATATTTAACCACAGATTTAATTAAAGAAATAAATAATAATAGTAATTTAATATCAAACAAAATTGAAATACTATCTATTAAAGCTATTGCCAAAAATTAAATAATATGTTAATATGTATACAGATGAAGGAAACTTCATACAATAAAAAAGAGAGACGTATAACTTTTGCGTGTTAAGCGTCTCGCATAAGCGGTCGCGCTTAACTCTCTAGATGTCAATCTAGGTTGTGTTAAGCGTTTTTTTATGGCTATGCTACTTCTTCTTTGGTTTGTCTTTTCTGAGTAAGTATAACAATACTACTAAGATAACTAGATAATCCATCTAGTCCGAGGCCTCCCCTTCAAATACCATATTTCATCTGCATCACTCCTTTAAATCATTTTTTCTAAAAGACCAAAGGAGACACTTAACTGTAATACGAATCTCTAATATAATTATACAATATATTTTACTAATTGTAAAAATATTTCTCCATAAATTCATGATAAAAGCAGAAAAAAAGATATTGCTAAAAATTAAATAATATGTTAATATGTATACAGATGAAGGAAACTTCATACAATAAAAAGAGAGACGTATAACTTTTGTGCGTTAAGCGTCTCGCATAAGCCTGAGCGCCTAACTCTTAGATGTAAATCTAAGGTGTGTTAAGCGTTTTTTTCATGCCTATGTTACTTCTTCTTTGGTTTGTCTTCTCTGAGTAAGTATAACAATACTACCAAGATAACTAGATAATCCACCTAGTCCAAGACCTCCCCTTCAAATACCATATTTCATCTGTATCACTCCTTTAAATCATTTTTTCTAAAAGACCAAAGGAGACACTTAACCGTAATACGAATCTCTAATATAATTATACAATATATTTTACTAATTGTAAAAATATTTTCCCCTTAAATAATCTAAAAATGTTATAATATATATGGTTAATCTAAAAAAGAACTTCGTTTAACTGGAATGGCAGTAATGCTAACGTGTTCATTGTGAATGGGAATGGCCACCTCACTAACACCAACGTGAACAACAATGGCATTGGTTTGCGCCCAATATCCTTTTAAAACTTACATATTTGATTAAGGTTAAATATAAAAGAATTAGGATACAAGATTAATCATAGTTAGAAGCTAAATAAATGATATTGACGTTTACTAACATGTTTAGTAAACTAACGCAATATCTTTTTAATTTTCTTTCTTTATTCCAATAATTATTGTATAATTAAGATGTGATAAATATGGATAAAAAAGGATTTACATTAATAGAAGTTTTATCAGCTATAACTATAATGACAGTTATAGCTACAATGGTATGTATAAATATCAGTAAAGTATTTGATAATAATGATAAAGAGGAAGAAAACAACAATAAAATAATTGAAGCGTCCGCTTGCATTTATATTGAATTAAAGAAAAATGAAGAACTAAAAAAAGAATGTTACACAAATGGTTGTGATATAAACACAACAACATTAATTAAAGAAGGATTACTAGATAAAGAAAATGTTAATAATTCTAAAATTATCCACATTGAAATGTATAACAATGAAAAAAAATGTACAATAAAGGAATGATAAAATATGAAAGAACAGATATTAGAAGTATTAAAAGATATCCATGAAGCTAAAACTTTAATGGAAATAA
>CANSWQ010000120.1 GCA_947650775.1 uncultured Mycoplasmatota bacterium | reverse complement strand
GAACTTAATCAATAAAACATCTCCGAATATTATTCCCAGTGATTTTTAGTGGTACATTAAGTAAAAATTTTATCACTGCTTTACTTTTTCCAAAACTTCCTCTATACGCTTCATCGCGGCATATTCCTGATAAGACACTAATTGTTCCTCATAAATTGAATCATAATATGCCCGGAGAAGATTCGGAATATGCTTGACATCCCATCTCCGTGGAATTGTGACAGGATTAACCAGTATATTATCCAATTCCTTTAATGCCTTATTAAATCTGCGAAATTCGTTTTCCCGAAGCTTGGATTTAGCTTTTGCAATCCCGTGGGACTCATTAACTGACTCTAACACCTCGATCATCCTCTCTTCTTTACTACTTCTAAAATGATAAGATTCCACTATATCCCTTGCTATATCCAATGTAAAATAATTCCCTTTACGGAGTATCTTATAAATACTTTTGCGAATAATAGGTTCATAAATATTTGCTGACAATACTACATCTATTGGTATAACAGGATTATGTACCCCCATATGCATTCTCATATACATTTCATCTGGTGAAAGCCCTTCATCAGATTCATAATATTTTGATTCCAAATTTCTATTTTTTACCAAAGCATATAGTTTCAAATATTTGCATTCCACTTCAAGCCGTATGACATTTCGTGATGATTCCCTTTTTGAATAATTGGGATGCTTCTTCCCTTGTTTCGCATATTTCCAATAAAAATTTATAACAGAAGATTTGCTTTCCAGATAGAAGCTGTTCTTATCAGAAACCATTCTACGTTGTTTACTATCATAGCATTCTTTTCGCTCCTCATAATGCCTGGGAATATTCCCCCGCTTTATCAATTTCATCATTTGCTCTGGCGTACACGGAATCCCCAGTTCTTTTAGGTCAATATTTAAACACGGATCTACACGGTTCAAGGAGCATGACCCAAACTTTAGAAATATTTTAGAAATCTTTTCTGTCTCCCTGTTATAAATTTCTTCAACTTCTTTCAGATCATCATCTTTTGCTGCTCTGATGTAATTATTCTCAATCAGGGCTTCTTGATTTATAACCGCCAGCACTCCCCTTGTAACATAATTATTCTTTGCTTTGCTGGATAGCATTAGCCAATGTATTCCTTTTTCCTTATCATCTTTATAGGTATACTGCCATCCTATTTGTATCTTGTCTTTATTTTGGACTGGACTTCTCTTCAATTTTTTAGTTCTCTGCATGTATCCAATAAAATCATTTTCTAAAACCTGGTATTCTTCCTCATCAGTTTTTTGAAAGAAAGCAAATGTGTGATAGCCCATAGATGTATTTTCCATTTCTTGTTCTCCTTAATACCGTATTAAATAATTACAAATATAGTGCTTAGATATATTATATTAAATCAAGTTTTAAATATATAAATTATGTTGTCTATCCTGATGGATACGTAGTATAACATATATTTTGATTTACCAATTTTGCGAAATAATTATAAATGTATATAGTAAAATCACTATTTCAAAATAACACTATAATATATCTTTTCAAATATAATAAGTCATATCACTCACAGTATTATTACTAACATCATGTCATTATATATACAAAAGTTTATCTTTAAATACTACATAATGTATAGAGTTAAAGGTTTCCTTACACATCCATATTTGATTTATAAATAAAAATTTATACTCTTTTATAGTTGAAACACATTATACAAATATTAAATTCGTGATCCAATATTAATACTGATAATATTGATAGCAGACTTTTAAGAAAATATAAATGTCAATAACATAATTTAACACACAATAGTATTATATAACATTCTGATATATTAATTTCCTGCATCAATATATAGACTTATTATCAAAAAATATTATAAAATAACATGATTGACACTTGTATTAAGACTCATAATACATTCACATCCTTATTTCAATAAACTGATTAACCACTACATATCCATAATAATAATAAAAAAACACTTCTTCATATGACAGTAAATGGAATTTAATTCTGGATATAAGTAACATGATCTAAATAATTATTAATACTTTTATCCGATTTTCATACAATAATAAAAAAATATCAACATAGCATTTACATCCAAATATGTAAAAAAAGTCTCAGTAATTTATACCAAGACTATTACTATAACACATATTAATGCTTCTTCATATTTAGTTCAAATATAATTCTTATTTGAAGTTTACTCTTACTTATAACTAAAAATTTATGGTATATTATCCTAAAATATGTTAGATATAAATTTCATTGATAATTTTTACTTCATTTTGCTCAATATTTTTCCTAATCCTACGATAACTCATTGTTTGCATCAATCTGTACTAAAAATATTTCTCTTTGGGTTACTAATTTTTACCTCCGATTTCATATAAATTCATCTTCTACATCATTTATATCACTAAACCTTACTAAATTAATACATATAAATTATTCTGTTTTGAACTTTTAATATCTACATAATTTGCAAAAAAATAATACATCTCCCTGTATAATACTTTTTTCATTATATTAATATATCCCTGTATACCTTGATATTATCAACTTTATATATGGAAATCCTTATACCAATTACTTCTGGCCATGCATATATCAAATTCGAAAGGATATATCGTACAACAAAAATAAAAAATTAACTCAAAAAAGTTACATATCTATTATCAGATATAACGGATATGCAACTTTTATTTCTTTATTCCGTCATGAAATACATAATCTGCAACACATTACTTACAGCTATAATCATAATTGCAACAGCTTTTTTAACCGCACACGCATTCATGCTAAGGGCGCATAACCTCTTCCATCTCCATCCGAACCCTGATCCCATCCTCCATCCCGAAGCGGTACGCTACTGCTCCATAAGCCGCTCCACATTGATTATATGCAGTAATGACCCTGTCTACAGCTTTTCTCTGTTCAGATGTAAGGTTTAGACCGTCCATTATGTCGGAAGCTCTCTGTTCCTCCGCCATTGCCTCCTGATAATATTTATCTTTTTTTAAAATCTCATCTAAATCTGTCATTGTCCTGTGAGCCGCTATGATCTCCAATAGTCCATTTTCTTTCATACTGCCATCTCTCCTGTTTGTACTCTTTCATCAATAACTGTAGTTCTGATTCTTTATAACGTATTCCTTCTATAAATAATAGTATCCCAATAACGTATGAGAAATAAGAAAAAGCAGGAAACCTCTGTTCAGATTTCCCACCTTTACATCAGATACGAATTATAA
>CANSWQ010000119.1 GCA_947650775.1 uncultured Mycoplasmatota bacterium | reverse complement strand
ACTCCGTCCATAATATTTATTCTTCCTTACTTTTATACCCTTCATATTTTCCTTGGAAATAAAGAGTTGTTTTTTTATTTTCTTCTTTTTTAACGTCTTCTTTTTTTACTTTAGTTGTTTTAGTTTTAGGTTTATTATTTACAGATTCAAATATATCTTCTATTGAATCGGCACCTCTAGCTTTAATTTTTTTATAAACTTTAGGTATGCCATTATGCAGAGTAAACTCCCCATCAACTTCTCCATTTTCTGTAAGTCCACTTTGTTTAAAAGTAAATATTTCTTTTAATTTAATTTCGCCATCACTAATACCATCAAGTTCACATATTGAAGTAACTTTTCTTTTACCATCACTCATTCTCTCAATATTAACAATTAAATCTATAGCACTAACAATATATTCTCTTACCGCTTTAATAGGAATTTCTAATCCTCCCATTATAACCATCGTTTCAAGTCTATTAAGTGCATCAAGTGCTCCATTTGCATGAAGTGTTGTAAGTGAGCCATCATGTCCTGTATTCATCGCTTGTAACATATCAAAAGCTTCTTTACCTCTTACTTCTCCTACTACAATTCTATCAGGTCTCATACGAAGTGAATTAATAACTAAATCGCGAATTGTAACTTCACTACCAGAATCATAATTCATATTTCTTGTTTCCAAAGATATTACATGATTTTGATTTAATTTAAGTTCAGCGGCATCTTCAATTGTAATAATTCTTTCACTATCACCGATAAAACCACTTAAAACATTTAAAAGTGTTGTTTTTCCTGAGCCAGTTCCACCACAAATAATCATATTACATTTACCTCTAACAGCAGCATCTAAAAATCTTGCCATATAAGGCGTTAGTGTTCCAATTCTTATTAATTCATCAATATTAGACATTGAATCTTTAAACTTTCTAATTGTTACCACTGGACCTTTAGTTGATAAAGGTGGAATAACCGCATTAATTCTCGAACCATCAAGAAGTCTTGAATCAACCATCGGATTATTAGTATCAATAGTTCTACCAAGTGGTCCAATAAGTCTTTGAACAGTTCTAATAATATGTTCATCATTAATAAAAGAAACACTATCATCGCGCGAAATAACTCCATCAATTTCAATATAAATTTCATCAGGTGAATTAACCATTATTTCGGTAATATTATCATCTTCTAATAATTCTGAGATAGGACCATTACCATTAATCTCATTATCAATTAAATTAAATAAATGAGCTCTTTCTAAATTAGATAAATCATAACCTTCAATAGTTCTATCAATTTCTTCATTTATCCATTCATCCACTCTCATATCACTTGGCATTTCATGGTCAATTAAAGCTTCAACTATTTCTGTTCTTAAGTTATCCAATAATTTTTTATCAGGAAATATTTGATAATCGTTTAAGATATCTTGTCTTTTTTGTTTTACTTTGATATCAAAAGCATCTCTAAGTGATGTCATTTCTCTTCCTCCTTACTATAAATATCCGTTATAACTTGCATAAGTGTAGTAAAATCTTTTCCAAAAACTTGGGCTGCTTTAGGTTCTAAAGTAATAATCTTTCCATTCATAATAAAAGTATCAATATTTTTAATATAAAAACTAGCAGATAAAACATAATCAATATTAGCTCCTATAATATTTTTAATATCATAAAGACTAAAATATTTTTTAAAAGGATAAACACTTTCATTTAACATAATTTTATAATTTTTATAACCTACATCATTAAAAACAGCAAGTAAACTTCTCATATTTTTTAAATCAAAAGGGTCATTAGTAACTAAGAATAAGATTTGGTCTACTAAATCCATTGTTAAAATATTAAAATCATTTAAATTATGATTAGTATCAATTAAAACAACATCATATTTAAATACCGCTTTTTCTAAAATTATTTCAACATATTTAGGGTCAATTTTACCAGCTTGTCTAGGGTCTTTAGGACTTGCTAAAACATCAATAAAATTATCATAAGAAACCACATAATTTTTAAAATCTTCAAAACGATTATTATTATAATCATCAACAAAAGTATAAACACTTTTTTGCGATACTAAATTAAGTGCTGCACTAATACCTCCACCAGATAAATCAAAATCAATGATTAATACTTTTTTATTAAGTACTTCTAATATACCTGCAAGATTTAGCGTAGTAATAGTTTTACCTACACCACCTTTAGCTGCTGAAACACAAATAGTTAGCCCTTTATTCTTCATTATTTCACCTTCTATAAAAAATTCACTTTATCATTTTCTATTATTCCTGTAACTGACACATTTATTTTATATTTTTTTATTCCTACAATTCCCCCAAAAATACTTTTTATTTCTTGTTTTACTACTATTTTAAGTTTATTACCTTCATGGTAAATATTTATATTACTAGTATTAATTTTATTTTTTTGAAATAACTCTAATATTTTATTATCATCTAATAAATAAGCATCTTTTATAACCTGTTTCGTAACTTCTTCAGTTTTTATTTTATTAGTAATTACAAGTCCTAAATCTACTACGAATGCTAATAATAGTAATATAATCGGAATTAAAATCACAAATAAGATAAGAGTCTGTCCATGCTTATTCATTTAAGATACTTCTTTCTACTATTATCTTATAAGGATTTTCAAAAACAAATTGTAATCCTGGTGTAATAATATCAATAGTTTTAGTTAATAAAATATCAGTATATTCCGCGTTTTTTCGAATATTAACTTCAATATCTAACTTATCTTTTATTTCTTCAATAGTCTTACCCTTTTTATAATAATCAACCACATCACTTATTTGCTCTTCTAAGTTCATTTTTGTATACATTATATTACCAATGTCAATACATCCCAGAACAAGCAAAATAAAGATTGGCAAAATAATTACAAACTCAACTAATGCTTGCCCTCTCTTGTTCAACATCTAATCTTCCCCTCATAAGTTTAGTTATTTTCTTGTATTTCTTTAGGTTCACATTTACCTTCTCCAGCCTTTTTTCCTTTGACATATACTTCATCAGAAAGACTACAAGAAGTTTTAGTTATAGCATCTTTCAAATATCCACCTAAATAATTAACTAGCGCAATTGCAATAACACTAATTAAAGCTATAATAAGAATATATTCAACTAATGCTTGCCCGCGCTTATCTTTCATAACCTTCACCCTTATCATAATAATCATATAATAAAAACCAAGAAAAGTAAAGATTTTAAGCACTAAAAAATACAAAACTATTTATTTATAATTTCATAAGTCAAAGGAATTAAATTATCACTTCTAACAAAATTAGCTACAAACTTA
>CANSWQ010000118.1 GCA_947650775.1 uncultured Mycoplasmatota bacterium | reverse complement strand
AGTACAAAATAAATTTAAAGTCAGGTAATAAATTATGAATAATAAATCAAAAATAAAGGAAATAAAAGTTACAAACAAAAATAGTGAATTTATAAGGTTGCAAACAAGTTTTAATAAAAGATGGAATATTGAAGAAAAAAAAGAAAATAAAAATCAATTAAAAAATAGATGTTTGGCAGTTATATGTAATTCGCTAAATAGCATTAGTGAATATTGTAGTAGGAAGCCAACTATTGATAAGTTTTGCAGAGATATCGAAGTACTTTTAGGTATTCCATCAAGTAATAACAATTGGGATAATTTAAATAGTACTAAATTATTTAAATATATTGATTCACTAGATATAAACAAAGATAAAGATTATAATATATTTATGTATTTTTTAGAACTAGCATTAAATCATTTTTATTATGGAGAATATGTTAATACAAATATGTTGGCAAAAGAATTAGCAGAAGCCTTAAAACTTTCAAATGCTAATGTTATTATTTGTAAAAATGGAGATAATTATGAATTATACCCAATGGATGTAGAATTATTAAGCAATAAACTAGTTGTAGATGTGCTATCTTGGTTAAATGAATACCCGAACACAAAAGCATCTTTTTCAAAAGCACTAAAAATAAAAAAGACACCTGATAAATATAGAAATATAATTGATGAACTAAGATTAAGTATTGAATTTTTATTTAAGCAACTATTTAATAATAACAAATCATTAGAAAATCAAAAAAGTAACCTTGGAAATTATTTAAAAGAAAATAATGTTTCAACTGAAATTTCAAATATGTATATAAAATTAATAGATTTATATGCTACTTATAATAACAATACAGCTAAACATAATGATAATGTAAATGAAATTGAAATCGACTACATAATATACTTAACTGGTAGTTTCATAAGATTTATATTATTAATAGAAAAAAACAAATCAAAAATTCAATAAATTTTTATAAAACGAATGAGTACTAAAATTTGCTAAATCACTTAAGCTTATGTCTAAATGTAGTGATGAGTAGAGTTGATAATCCGTTTTTTCTCTATTTTATAGTTAATGATATACAAAAAGTAAAAGGTATAAATTAAGTGAAAACTAAAATTTATACCTTTTACATCTATATAAGTTCTAGGTCGGCCCAAATTATACTCTACGGTCCTGGAGCCATTTCTTTAAAGCACTTTTTTCTACCTTATGTTCTCCAATCATTATTCCAGGAAAATCTTCTCTATTAAACATCTTGGCTATAGTAATATCTGAACAATTAAGCAATTTTTTCATATCTTTCCTATGAATAAGATGAATTTCTTCTTTTTCTTTTTCAAAATCAAGCAACTGCATCAAAATATTTTTTATATCATTGGTTGATTCAATTAATTTATTAATGTCATTACTTGTTACTATTTGAGTATTTGGTATTTCATTAACAATATCTTTTTGCAGATTAATTATATTATCTTTAATATTTTCTTTTGTTTCAACATCTGTAAAATAAAAACCATTTCTAATTAAAAAACTTAACATTTCTCTTCTAGTATTTCTAGTTTTTATTTTTAATATATGATAACCTTTATCTTTCGCCCAATTTGTTTGATAATCCATTAACTGTGTTAAAATTCCCAATCTTCTATAATTTACATCTACTCCAGTCATTCAACAATAAAAGCTTTCATCATCATGGAATTTATCATAACCTATAATGTAACCAACTGGAATACCATCATAATATGCAACTATAATCAGTTTTTCTCTACCTTTATATCTATTTTCAAAATATTCTTTTTCAGGAATCACATCATAAAATTCTGGTATATTTTTATGTACCTTTAAAACTTCTTCTATATTTACTTCTTTTATTTCAATCATAATAATTTGTCCTTTAATAAGTTATAATTATATTATAACATGTATTTATCAAAAAAATAAATGCCTTCTAGTGTACTACTGCTAGATTTTTTATTCGATAAGCAAAAGTTTGAAAAAAGTCTTGATTTAGCATAAAAAATATGCTAATATATATATGAGCGGTATCCAAGAAACTTTCGAAGCCTTGGGTCATTTTTTATATATAAGGAGTGCTAATGAAAGAATATAAATCAAATGAGGAACTAGTGAATTACTTATCATCAAAAGGAGTAATTATTTCTAATAAAAAAGATGCTTTAGAAAAAATTGAAAGGTATACATATTATTCAATTGTTAACACATATAAAAATATTTTTAAAGATAAAAATGGAGATTACATCAATAATGTTTCATTTGATGATATATATGCTATATTTGAATTCGATAAGAATCTAAAGAACATAGTATTAAAATATTGTCTAGAAATAGAAACAGTTATAAAATCAATTATGGCAAATCAAATTTCTAAAATATATGGTATAAACGACTATTTAAATATTTCTAAGTGGGATAATAAAATAAATGTAGAAATAAGGGAAAACTTGCTTAAAAAAATTAATAATGAAATTGAAAAAGATTATAATGTTCATACTGCTGTAACACATTACATAGACAAATATGGATTTGTTCCACCATATGTATTAGTTAAAATTCTTACGTTTGGTGTAGCAAGTAGTTATTATGGATTACTTAAGCAAAGTGATAGACAAGCAATAGCAAAATACTTTAAAATATCAGATAAATTATTAAAACAAATATTAAAGAATTTAACAACAGTAAGGAATGTAGCAGCACATTCTGACAGATTATATAATTATACTAGTAAATTTTATATTTCTTTTAAGCTTATTGATGAGAACTACATAAAACCAGATAATATAACAAACTTGTATATGGTAGTAAGATGTATGGAGCGTTTATTAACTAAGGAACAGTATAAAACATTATATAATTCTATATATGAAGAGATTAAAAAGCTGAATGAAAAAGTAAAATCTATCAAAATAACAAAAATTACAGAAATAATGGGATTCCCTATGAATAAAAATTAATAAAATAAATATAATACTAAAGAACGGTACTTAGAAAACTTTCGAAGCTCTAAGTCATTCAAATATAGCCTAGAGTCTAGCAAAGATTCTAGGCACTTTTTTAGTGTTATATTAAGAGAATCTATTAATATAGTTTATATAGATGTTTTACACAAGAAATTATAAATTTACATAGCAAATTTGATTATTGACAAAAGTGTAATTGAAATTTATAATATAAACAATGAAAAAAGTGAGAAAACATACATTAGAATTACATTAGACAACTATTTGTAATGGATTTAAAAAGCTTAAATGCTTGAAAATATGGAGATTGATGGAAGCTAATTATCAATTGAACTGGCTGGAAGCTCCAACGACGTATCTGTTCGAACTAATAAGAACAGATAGATATGAAAATCAATCAGTAAAATTAAGTGAACCCAAATTGTCAGATAAAAAAG
>CANSWQ010000117.1 GCA_947650775.1 uncultured Mycoplasmatota bacterium | reverse complement strand
TTATCTGAAATATTTGGTACTAAGTTTGATTATACTAAAGAATTTTTAGAAAAATACAAAGATGATGGTATTATATGGTACTTTGATAATAGTGAATTTTCCAGCGAAGGATTAATAAGAATTTTATGGAAAATGAAAAACATGTATTATTTCAAATATTGTAAAGGAATAATTTTTGGCAGAAGTGCGATTGAAACTAGTTATTATGATATAAGTTTTAAAGAGGCCGTAAAGCATTCCTTAGAAGAATTAAATGTACCAATTATTATTAATGCAGATTTTGGCCATGTAGCACCTAGAATGACTATAATAAATGGTTCTATCGCAAATATCAAATCTTTTGATGGCAAAGGCAGTATTAGTTTTAAACTAGAATAAAAAAGATTAAAAACGGAAATAGAAAAATGGAAATTACTAAAATATTCCATTTTTTTCTAGTTAAAACATTAATTAAATGTTATAATAACACTTGGTGTAGTAAAATGAAATTATGTGAAGTAAATAGAGAAGAATTAAGTCCAATGATGAAACAATATATGGAGATTAAAGATAATTATCCTGAAGAATTATTATTTTTTCGTTTAGGGGACTTTTATGAATTATTTTTTGAAGATGGCATTACCGCCTCTCGTGAATTAGAGCTTACTCTAACAGGAAAAAATGCTGGTTTAACAGAACGTATTCCGATGTGTGGTGTTCCTTTTCATAGTGTTAATCCATATATAGAGAAATTAATTGAAAAAGGCTATAAAGTAGCCATATGTGAACAATTAGAAGACCCTAAAACTACTAAAGGAACAGTTAAAAGAGGAGTAGTTGAAGTTATATCTAAAGGAACAATTGTTAATTTAGAATCTTTAAATGAACATGATAATAATTATATTGCTAGTGTATTAGATTTGGAATATTTATATTTAATAACTTATGCTGATATCTCAACTGGTGAATTATGTAGTTTAAGTATAAATCATAGTAAAGACAGATTATTAAATGAATTATTACATTTAGGAGTAAAAGAAGTAATATTAGAGAATAACGAAGATGCTGAATTAATTAATCTCTTAAAAAACAATTATAGTATTGAAGTAACAATATCAAATACTTATTTAACAGAAGGCTATGAAACATTAATAAATAGTGTTGATGATGCTAGAATTAAGCAAGGTATTAGACATTTATTATATTATGTAGTTATAAAAGAACTAAAAGATGTAAGCCATATATCCAGTGTAACTATCGTTAATAAAAATGATTATTTAGAGATGGATGTTCATACTATTAGAAATCTCGAATTAACAGAAACATTAAGACTAAAAGAAAGAACATATAGTTTAGTATGGTTATTAGACAAAACAAAAACTGCGATGGGCTCTAGAAAACTTAAAAACTGGGTATTAAATCCCTTACGTAGTATTGATGAAATAGAAGAAAGATATAACAAGATAGAAACATTAAATAATGAATTTATTTTAAAAGATGAACTACGTGATTTATTATTTGAAATTTATGATATGGAACGCCTTTGTGCTAAAGTTATATGTGGCAGCCTAAATGCGAGAGATTTATTACAAATCAAAAACTCTTTAAGTGTTTTACCACGCGTAAGTGATATTGTAAGTGATTTAGGCTTTAAATACCAAGTAAATACTCATAGTGAACTATTTGATTTATTAGAAAGAAGTGTTTATGAAAATCCACCTCTTAGTATCAAAGAAGGCTTTTTAATTAAAGACGGGTATAACAAAGAATTAGATGAGCTTAAAAATATTCGTTCTGGTGGCAAAGAATTTTTAACTGATTTTGAAGCTAAAATAAAAGAAACAACAGGTATAAAAAACTTAAAAGTAGGATTTAATCGTGTCTTTGGCTATTATATTGAAATATCTAAAGGACAAGCCAGTATGGTCACAGAAGAATTCGGTTGGGAACGCCGTCAAACTCTAGCTAATTGTGAAAGATTTATAAGTCCTGAATTAAAAGAAAAAGAATCAATGATTTTAAATGCTGAAGAAAAAATATTTGAACTTGAATACGAATTATTCTGTGAAATAAGAGGAGTGATTAAAGAAGAGATTTTAGAATTAAAGAAAACAGCCGATATTATAAGTGAATTAGATGCAATATGTAGTTTAGCAGTTTGTAGTGAAGAATACAATTTAGTAAGACCAAAACTAAATACCGAAAACATTATAGAAATAATTGATGGTAGACACCCAGTTATTGAAGTAGTAAGTAAAAACGCTTATGTTCCAAATGATGTATTAATGGATAATACTACTGATATATTACTTATAACAGGGCCTAACATGAGTGGTAAATCAACATATATGCGTGAGCTAGCAGTTATTACAATAATGGCCCAAATGGGTTCTTTTGTTCCAGCTAAAAGTGCTAATTTACCTATAATTGATAAAATATTTACCAGAATTGGCGCTAGTGATGATTTAGTAAGTGGTGAATCAACATTTATGGTTGAGATGAAAGAAGCTTGTAATGCCCTAGTTGGAGCTACTAAAAACTCTTTAATACTATTTGATGAACTAGGAAGAGGTACGGCAACTTATGATGGCATGAGCTTAGCCCAAGCGATATTAGAATATATTGCTAAAAATATAAAATGTAAAACTTTATTTTCAACACATTACCATGAATTAACAAGACTTGAAAGTGAATTTTTAAATATCAAAAACGTTCATGTATCAGCTAAAGAAGAGGGCAGTATGATAACATTCTTACATAAAGTCAAAAATGGACCTGCTGATAAATCATATGGTATCCATGTTGCAAGACTTGCTAAAATGCCAGAAGAATTACTTATGAGAGCAGATGCAATATTAAGCAGTTATGAAAGTGAAGCTAAAAATATATTAAAGACAAGTGATAATATCCAACTGACAATGGATTTAGGAAGTATTGAAAAAGAAAAAGTTGAAAAAGATGAACTTCGTGAAAAACTAAAAAGTATCGACCCTCTTCATATGACACCACTTGAAGCTATGAATACTTTATTTGAATTAAAGGAGATAAGTAATGATTAGAGAAATGTTATTAGAAGATTATGAAGAGGTAAAAGAATTATTTTATGAAGTACATAATCTTCATTTAGAAAATAGACCAGACATATATATAGATGGCAATCCATTACCACTAAAATATTTTGAAGAATTATTAAATGATAAAGAAAACTTAAATTATGTTTATATTTTAGATAATAAAGTAGTTGGTGTCTTGACCGCAGACATTAAAACTACCATGGACAATTATATTATAAAAGCCCGTAAAATTTGTTTTATTGAATCATTAGGAGTAAAAGAAACTTATCAACATCAAGGTATTGGAAGAAAATTATATGAGTATTTAAAAAATGAAGTTAAGTCTAAGAATATAGATGCCATTGAATTAAATGTTTGGGGCTTTAATAAGAATGCTATTAGATTTTATGAATCA
>CANSWQ010000116.1 GCA_947650775.1 uncultured Mycoplasmatota bacterium | reverse complement strand
GGTTATGCATGTATGTAGGAGCACTATTACTTCTTACTACTGTAGTAACCTATTCTAAATATATATCAAAATTTAATCTTGATGACGAGTCTCGAGTAACAATATTTAATGTATCAATCACAAATAGAGACAATAATTTAAGTTGTGAAGATATACCAGATAATAGTGGATTAAATGAAACTAAGCGTAATTGTACAGCAAATATTGAATATCGTCCTACAGAAAAAATGACATATGAATTTACAGTTACACCTGACTTTGAAGTTAAAACAACATTAGTAACTACAGTATATATACCTGCTAATTTTAAAATTGAATCATTAGATATCTTAAAAGAGGATAACACATATTATAATTTATACAATTCAGAAAACCCAGATAACTATGACGAAAGTATTAGCAAAATTGAAAAAATAATTGAAACAAATGATAAAGGAGAAAAAATAGAATCAACTATTATTTCGATAACTAGAAATATAGTCATGCCAGATACAGAAGGAATTGACGATCCAGATATCATTAAAGATTTAATGGCTCAAGCAAATACTCCTAAAACATATAGAGTAACAATAAAATATGACTATCAAGAAGATACCTATGAAAGTATTGAAAAAGACGGACTAATGCTTTTAAGAATAGGTTATTCTGCTAATCAAGAAAAATAAGAAAGGAAGTGAATCTTATGAAAAAACTAAATCTAAAGATAAACAAAAAAGTAATTTCAGTAGCAATATTAACTATAGTTGTTTTAGCAAATTTAGTTTTAGCAGTTAATCCAACAACAAACGCTATTTTTAAAAAGAAAAAAGATTATGCTTTAGCATTTAATGATGGTTTAAAAGACATATACAAAAGCAACTTTAATATTTCAACACTTAATGCAACAGAATCTATAACTCTAGCTGATGGTACAGAAGTAAAATCTACCGAAACAAATGTAATTTTAAAAGTAACTTTTGACAGAGATGCCACAAACGCACCTGACAGTGCTAAAAATGAAACTCATAAAGATATTTATAAAATAGTAATTCCCAAAACGGAAACAGATTCATCAAATGTTTGTCAGATTTTAAATAAACAAGGTAGTAACTATAGTGTTAATACATCAACAGGAGTAATAAGATTTAGTGATAACGCTTCCGAAAATCAAAAAAATAACGAAGTATATATATCTTGTCCAGCTGATTATAAATACTATCCTAATTTTATGCCAGAAGGAGTAACATCAGGAAACTATAGTAATTTTAATATCAAGTTATATGAACATATAGAAGATAAAGAAAATAATTACGAAGAAGACGAATTCTTATATGCTAAAGAATTACACTATTATGATTATGATGAATATATTAAACAATTCGTAAAGCTTCCAGAAGAAAGTATAATTCAAATCAAGAATCCAGATGGAACAGATAAATCCACACAAGCTATTTATGTAAAATTTATTGAATTATTGACTAAACATGTTGAGGATTCAAATTATATAAGCAACTTTAAAGATTACTTTACTTATATAAATAGTATACAAGACAAATTATCAGACATAGAAAATGATAAAGTATCAGATATCGATGATATATTAAGAGAACTAAAAAAAGACATAGGAATATTTGAAAGATACATTAATGACAACGATCCTATAACATCACCAACAGACAATGTTATAACTCCTGAGACAGCTAAATCTGTTCTTATAGATGCTTCAAAATTTAATTTATTGGGAGTAATAAGAGTCCCTGTTGAAAATGAAGACGGCGAACTTATAGGTTATGGTTTTAAATTTGATGAAAATTTTATTGGATATGTAAAAACACATAATTTCTATAAGACAGCTAAATTAAATGATGGTAATTTTATATATTTTTCTAGTAACGACGCTTCAAAAATAGAAATAGCTTTAAAAGATTCTATTAATAAATGGGCTTTTGAAAATAACAATAAGAATTATATAATAGGCAATGAATCTTACACAGCTAAAAGTCTTATATTAAAGTATATAGATACATATTTAAAAGATAATGGATTAGCTTATTCGTTCGATAATTTGATAAAGGTTGTTCCTTTATATAAAGGTACAGATGAAACAGGATATGAATATATTGCCTTAACTTCTTCTGCTTTAGATTATGGATATAATTATGTAGCTAGAAACGATGGAATAATTCGTGTTAGTTATTATAAATACTCAGATGGTACAGATAATATAGTAGGAATGCAAAATATATCTCTAACAGCAATAAGAAATTTACAAACTAATGGTAATATTTCTAGTAGCATAGCAAATATGTTACGTGCTGAAATAAGATCAACATCAACAGATTTATATAAAACATTAACATGTCGAAAAGATTGTACAGATTTTAATAGAATATATTATTCAAATGGAGCATACTATAGAGTTACTGTTACACATAATGAATTAGAAGAATATAATGAAATTAAAATAACTAAAGACACTACATTAGAAAATATTGCAACAGGATTATATGACTCAAATGTAATAGCAACTATTAAAGAAAATGAAGCTTTAAATAAGGCTATAACATGTAATACTTCTACATGCAAAGAATATAACGAAATATATTATAATACCAATAAAAAAGAATATTTATTAGTAAAAGTTAAGCCTAATACAAATTATTCAGTCAATGAAATTAATATGGAAACAGGCACCACATTTGCTAGTGTTACCAGCAGTTTAGCTAATATTAATATAAATGGTATTCAAAGTAACTTAAGTGCAGAAGGAAGCTTATTAAATAAAGCTATCACATGCTATAATAATTGCGAAGAATACAATGAAGTGCATTTTGATGCTATAAAAGATGAATATTTATTAGCAAATGTTACATCAAATAATAGAGGAGTTAATAAATTAACAATTAACAAAAAAGATTCATTTATAAATAGCATAAAAGATAACTATAGTGCAAATTTAATTGAATCTATAAATGCGGCACTTGAAGATGGCGAATTAGTTGAAGCTATAACTTGCAATGGAGCTGATTGTTATAATTATAACCAAATTCATTTTGATGGTAGCGTTGAAAATAATAATTATATGATATTAAAAATAACAGCAGATTCTGAAAATGAATATAATACCATTACAATATCAAAATTAAAAGCTTTAAATGAAACAACAATTAATGAAGAACTAATAAAAAATATAGATGAAGTATTTATTTATACAAAAGAAGCAATTAATGATTTAAATAACAATTTAATTAAGTATTTAAATGATATATTGAATGGTACATACGAAGAACAAGGAGAAAGCTTGAATGATCCTAATTACTCCATTGTTCATTACTACAAAATATAACTAATCTTACTATATCAATAATTAAATTTATATAAAGTAGGGTATAGATAATAAAAAACTAATTGATAGTTAAACTCAATTAGTTTCAGACTGTTGACAAAAAAGTTCAATAGTCTTTTCTTTTTAGAAAAAAT
>CANSWQ010000115.1 GCA_947650775.1 uncultured Mycoplasmatota bacterium | reverse complement strand
AATAGAATTAGCAGGTGGTGGAGCATCTACTATAATATCTAACTTTGGTTATCTTTTATATGATGGAGCTTGGGAAGGTTATCAAGCAAGTGGTTTTTTAGGAATATTTACAGGGATGTTCACTAAAGGTGGCGCAGCAGTAGTCGGAGCCGTAGTATTCGCAGCCTTCTTTACACTATTCTTTGACCCAAAAGATTAATAAGCAAATGTTAAAATCATTTGTTTTTTTATAAAAAAAATCCCTAAAGGAATTAGAAATTTATATATTTAGGATTATCAACTTTACCAAGTAGATAATCAGCACTAATTTTATATTTTTTACATATTTCATAGAGAAAAGGAGTAGCAATAAAATTACGACCACACTCATAATTAGCAATAGTACCATTAGCAACATTTAACATTTTAGCTAAATTAACTTGCGTAATTTTATTATTTTTACGAAATTCTTTTAATCTTTGCACAGATATTTCTAAATTAATAGAATTACTATTATCATAATTTTTAACATCTGTAAATTGAAACAAATAATCTATTGAAACATTAAAATAATTACTTAATACATCTAAATGTTTAATGGGAATAATTTGATTTTGTTTCTCATACCTACTATACATACTATCAGATATATTTAATAATTTACTCATATCTATATTCGTTAAACTATTATTTTCACGTAACATCTTTAAAATCTTACTATAATTCATTATATTCACCTATAATATTTTCTCATTAATAAATAATCGAATCTACTTGGTCGAATGTATTGTGAGAATTTTCTTGACAATTAATATATGAAATATTATAATTTTAATATAAGTGATAAAAATCTAATATAATTGAGCGCTCATTATTTAGAACAAGAAAGAGTGATAAATAATGCAATTTGAAAGATTAAGAAAAAGTTTTAGAAAACAAATCATAATAGGAGGTTTGATATTAGTATGCGTTATATCTGCGATAACTATAACAACAACTAGAGCAAAGTATAAATTAACAGAAGATATACCATTAGTTAAAGGAAGTATAAACTATAAAGAACCAGATATGAGGGTTGTTGCAATAAGTATTAGTGAAGATGGAATTAACTACAATACAATAGATACAATACCAACAAGTGGATATCAATTAAATAATACAAAAAGTATATGTAAGATAGCTAATACAGATATTAAGGATGAAGAAATAACAATCGAATACAAAGAAGGAAAATTAAATATATTAGGAGTAACAAAAAAAGGAACAAGATGCTATTTATATTTTGATAGAAAAAAATTAACAGCAGAAGATACTTTAATTAAACTAAATATAAATTCTAAAGATGGAGTACCTAACTTTAAAGAGCTTGCCACAACAGATGAGGGCATATACGCCACAAGCGATGGAATATATGGAGGAACAACCTATTATTGGCGTGGGGCTGTAACTAACAATTATGTTAAGTTTGCTGAAAAATGCTGGAGAATAGTTAGAATTAATGGTGATGGTTCAATAAGATTAATATATGACGGTACTTCGTGCCATGCAAATGGAACATCAACAACAGAAAGTATAGCTCAGATGCTTGTGAAATATAACAATGATTTTAATAATAGTTCATATGTAGGTTGGACATATAGTGTTGGTTCTCAAAGAACATTAGAAGGTATATCATCTAATGCTAAAATTCAAACTGAATCTTGGTATAATAATAACTTAGCTAATAATTCAGTATATGCAAGTAAAATAGCTGATGGAAAGTTTTGCAATGATAGAAGAACTCAAGATGAAGAAATGTGGAGAGAAAATGGAAATACTCAATACTATGTTGGTTACAAAAGATTATTAGTTTCTTTTGAGCCAGCAATATATTGCTTGCCGGAGGATACTTATATTTTGAAAGTAGGAGCAATAACAGGTGATGAAGCAATTATGGCTGGTGGACACTATGATTATAATAATTCATATTATTTATATAATGGCAATAATTATTGGACAATGACTCCTTATAGTTGGAATGGTACAAACCAAAGCGCAGCAGGAGTGTATTATATAAGCTCATTAGGAAACGCGGGTTTTGGACATGTTCACAATTTATATACAAAAGTAGGTATACGACCAGTAATAAATCTGAAGTCTGATACTGAATTTCAAGCTGGTGGAAATGGTACTTTAAATAGTCCATACGTTGTAGCTTAAAATCCAAAGAGGTTTTGGTATGAATAAGTTTAAAATAGAAGAAAAAGAAGAATATATAACAAGAAATATAAGATTTAGTAAAGAGTTATTTGATTGTATTAATAAAGTAAAAGGTAATATAACATTTACTAAATTTGTAATTGAGGCTATTAAGTATGCATTAGATAACATGGAGGATTAAATAAAGGCAATAAAAAAGCCTTTTTCTTTTATAATTTTTTTGATATAATAATTATTGTAAGAAGGGATAAATATGGCTAGAAAGAATAAAAGGTATAAGAATATCAAATTAGAACAAAATGAATTAACTCCAACAGCTATTGGTATATTTGAAAGTAGAAGAAAGAGCTCTATAGGAACTGTTTTAATTTTAGGTATATTTATATTAGCAGTTATATTTCTTCCTGATATATCTGAGTATGTTAATAAATATATTAATCAAACACCAGGAACAACACCAAAACCGACAACACCAAATAATAAACCAAACACTCCACCTAAAGATAATGATGATAACTTCACAGCTTTTGTTGATAACTTAAAAATTACTAACGACGATATAACAATTAGCAATTTTGTAATTGATGAAGTTAATTTAACAATTAGTTATGATGTTACAAACAATTTAAATAATAGTGAAAATATGGAAGCATTAAATTATTATTTAGAGATATATAATACTGAACAAACATTAATTGAAAGAGTAAAGCTAGCTAATGAGATTACTTTAAGTAATGGGGCTTTTACAACTTTTAAAAGAAATATAACAACAGAATCTGCCACTACAATTGGTTTTATTGCAATAATAAAAAAGACAATAAATGACTATCCTCTAGTAGAATTAACGAACAATGAAGGTGGTATTGGTAGCATGGTTTGTTCTAATGCTCATGAAAAAGTAACATATAAATTTAACGAAGAAAAATTAAAAGAAGTAACTCATGAAGCCAGTTATTTAAATACTGAGACTAATTATCAACCTTTATATGAAGCCAATAAATTAAAAGCAAACAATTATAATAGTAAATTAGGTATAGCATCTACATTTTTTGAACATGAAAATGGATATAATATTACGACAATCGTAAATTTAAATGAAATAGATAGGACATACATTTTTAATGCTGATTCATTTAAGATTGATACTGAACCTAAAGTTGTAAAATTTGAAATGGAAGCTCAAGGCTTTAAATGTGAATAAGAAAATAAGGAAGTGACAATATGGAATATCAATTTTGCATAAATGATTTTGAAGGTCCTTTAGACCTTCTTTTACATCTAGTTAAAACTTCAAAAATGGATATATATGAAATTG
>CANSWQ010000114.1 GCA_947650775.1 uncultured Mycoplasmatota bacterium | reverse complement strand
CCCCCCCCCCCACCCCCCCCCCCCCCCCCCCCCCCACCCCCCCGACGCCTACACCCCCCGCCCCCACCCCCCAGCCCAGCCCACCCCCCCCCACCGCGGACCCCCCCCCGGCCTCCACGCCGAACACCTCACCCCCCCCGCCGCCAATAATTTTAATATAAAAAATATTTTAACTAAAAATGTATTAGTGATATAATAAAAATATTAGAGAGGAAAATATAATTATGGAATATATAAAAGAATTAAGAAAATATATAGGCCATTCTCCAATTATGATGTGCGCTTGTGGCTGTTTAATATTTAATGAAAATAATCAGGTATTACTCCAAAAAAGAAGTGATGATAATTTATGGGGAAATCCAGGAGGTTCTATGGATTTAGGAGAAACCATATATGACACCGTTATTCGTGAAATTAAAGAAGAAACCAATTTAGATATAAAAAAAGAAAATTTAAAAATATTTAATATTTATTCAGGTGAAGAGCAACATCATATATACCCAAATAAAGATGAAGTATATTTTGTTAATATTATATTTGAGATTCATAAATATAGTGGTGATATAGTAAGTGATATTGAAAGTAAAGAATTAAAATTTTTTGATATAGATAAATTACCTAATAATATAACCAAGCCCTTTGAATCAGTTGCTAGAGATTTAAAAAACAAGTTAAATCAATAATTGGAGGAATTTATATGATAGAAGTTAAAAATATAAAAAAGAAATTTAAAAAACAAAAAAATAAAAAAGAGAGTATTGAATTTTTCGCTGTAAATGATATTAGTTTAAAAGCCGAAGATGGAAAAATTATTGGTATATTGGGTCCTAATGGTGCTGGTAAAACAACACTTTTAAGAATTATTGCAGGGATAATGGAACCAACTGAAGGTGAAGTAAATTATGATAAATTAAACTTCAAAGATAATGAAATAGAAATCAAATCAAATTTAGCTTATCTTTCAGGAAATACCAAAATATACGATTATATATCAGCTTATGAATTACTAAAAATGTGTTTAGAGTATTATGATTATCCAAAAAATAAAATAGATACAAGAATAAAAGAAATAGCCAAATCATTAAATTTAGAAAACTTTTTATATAATCGTATTTCTAATTTATCAACTGGTCAAACCCAAAGAGTTAATATAGCCAGATGTTTAGTCCATGATCCTAAATACTATATATTAGATGAAGCAACAAGTGGCTTAGATATAATGTCTAGTGAAATTATCTTAAATTTTATAAAAAATGAAAAAAGTAAGGGAAAAACAATATTATATTCTACACATTATATGGAAGAAGCTGAAAACATATGTGATGAAGTTTTAATGATTAATAAAGGACGTATTATAAAAAGTGGTACTCCTGAAAGTATAAAAAAGGATACCAAGACAACTAATCTTAGAGCGGCTTTCTTTGCGCTTATAGGAGGTTCTAATGAAGAATAATAAAATAGGAAAAGTATTAAAAAAAGAAATAGTAAGTGTTTTTCGTGATAAGAAAAGTTTAGCAATGATGTTAATTATTCCTTTAATTATTCCATTGATAATTATAGGTATGTCTGCTTTATTTGATGCCCAAATGAGTGAAGATGCTGGTAATGATTATAATAAAATAGGATTTTCATATGAATTAAGTGCTAAAGAACAAGAGATATTAACTAATCTAAATATTGAAGTTACAGTTGATACTGAAGATAATTTAAAAGAGAAGATAAATAATGATGAAGTATATCTATATATAACAAAAAATGAAAATAAATATACTTTAAATTATAATATGAGTAGTGATAAAGGTGGATATGCATCTAGTTTAGCAAATAACTATTTAAGTATTTATAAAGAGTATTTACAGACTGAAAAATTAAGTAGTAATAATATGAATCCTACTGATATATTAAATATAATTGAGATAAAAGAAACGGATTTAAATACTGAAAGTTATTTTGCAAATTATATTATTAGTTATGCTTTTATGTTTATTTTAATGGCAATTACTGTATCAGCAACATACCCAGCCACTGACTCAACCGCAGGCGAAAAAGAAAGAGGAACATTAGAAACATTATTAACATTCCCTATTAAAAGTAGAGATATAATTATTGGTAAACTACTTGGTGTTACAACCTCATCAATTGTCACAGGTGTTTTAAGTTTAATTTTGGCACTACTATCTTTCCAATTTATAAATAACACATATAGTATATATGAAAGTATTCCAGTTACAATGAGTATTCCAACAATTTTAATTTCTATCATAATAATTATTATGTACTCTTTATTTATAAGTGGATTATCAATAGCCATAGCAAGTATGTCAAAAACATTTAAAGAAGCGCAAAGTGCCTTAACACCATTAACATTCCTAGCAATGTTTCCAGGAATGATAGCCTTTATGGTTGGAATACCTACAACTACACTATATTCTATAATACCATTCTTAAATTTCTCAATGATATTTAGTGATACAAGTGCTGGTAATATAAATGTTATAAATATAGCTTTAATGATTATATCAACTATTATATATATAGTAATAGTAATATTGTATATTATAAAAGAATATAAATCTGAAAAAGTATTATTTGGTATATAATTTAAATATTTTCAAACGAAGTGCAACAATGAAGATAAAAAAATATAGTATATTATGAATACAAAGAAATTTTCTTTGTTAAGTCTCGCTTACGGATGGTGCGAGTAAGAAATGACTCCGGACGATAATGTATCTCGCTATCAGGTGGTGCGAGTAAAAAAATATCCTGGTTGTGAAATGTTTCTCGCTTAAGAATATGCGAGTAAAAAATAATTCTAAAACTAAAAGGAAACTATAAAAATTTGCAGTTTCCTTTTTTTCATGATATATTTAAGTAGGAGGTATTATTATGCGAGTAAAAACTGGTTATTTATATCATATTAAAGATGAATTTTTTGAAAAATATCCTAATTATAACTTAATGCAAAATCATGAGTTAAAAAGAACTAGACCAACATATTTTACAATTAAAGATAAAGATATTTATGGTTTATTCCACTTAGCACTAAAACAGAAAAATATGAAAAAATAATATCAAAAAAGTCTAAAAGGTATGGAGTTTGTCATACCATAATAATTAGAAAAGTGTTGAATAAAGATACTGCAATTTTAATTCAAAATGCATTTCCAACCTTAGAAAAATATATTGACCACATGCATACAATTCATTCTTTACCAGCTAAAGTAAATAGTGAATTAAGAGAAGAAATATTAGCAAATTTTAAAAAATTACTTAATATGAAAAAGCATCGTATAGATTTATTCTTTGTTGATATTGATAATTTAAAAGAAGAATTAATAGCAGAAAAAGTAAATAGTTAAATAAAATTTAAGGAGTGTATCTCTATTATTAGTAATAGAGTTTTTATTTGCAATTTAATGTTTAAATCTTTATAGTACCATTTATAATCAAGAAATATAGGATCTATTTATATATATCATAAAATATACTATTGAATTTTTTTGTCGGGG
>CANSWQ010000113.1 GCA_947650775.1 uncultured Mycoplasmatota bacterium | reverse complement strand
TTTTTTCTTTTTGTTCTTCTTTTTTTACTTTATGAGTATGCTTTAAACCTCTTAGTGTTGTATATAACTTTTTACTAGTTTTAAATAAACGATATTTTAAAGGCTTAATCTCTAAATTAACTTCACCTATAAGTTCTACTAACTCAGTACCAAATCCACTTTTAAAACGATATAATCCATCTGGTTTGCCATCTTTAAATGAAAATCCT
Organism: uncultured Mycoplasmatota bacterium; assembly: GCA_947650775.1. GTDB lineage: Bacteria > Bacillota_I > Bacilli_A > RF39 > UBA660 > Caccenecus. The sequence continues at coordinate 3,358 of CANSWQ010000113.1, read as the reverse complement.
TTAAAATCATATAGAATAGAATTCTTTTTCATTGCTATTTTTATCGCTTCCCATTGTAATAAATATGTTGACATTACATTACGATGGATATTACTACTTGCTCCATATAAATACCAAGTTTTATTACCATATGTAAGTGGCATTATTCCAGCGATTGGTGTAGATTCATAATAGGCGATTAATATTGTTAAACCATCAAAATAATTAAATAATTCTTTATAATACTCAATTGGTCTTATTATAAATCCATCTCTATTTCCTGTGGTTTTTAATAATTCATAAAATTCTTCTATTCCATCTTTGCCTAATTCCTTTATTTCTACACCTTTTTTCATTGATAAACGAATATTATATCTGGTTTTAGAAGCAAAGCTTTCAAATACTTCCTCTTCTGTGCGATTCTTTAAATTTAATCTTAAATTATGTCTTGCTTGGATTTCATCTCTAAAACTTTTACTATTACTCTTTATTTTATAGCCTAATTTTTTAGCAATATCTTTAAATTCTTCATCATCTACTCTGATATCTGGTTCCATTAAAACTACAAATGCTTTTACTTTCTTAGCTAATTCTTTTAACTTAATTGTTAATTCTTCTAATAATTCTACACTATGTATGTCTCCTATAGGTCCTCTTGGTACATACATTATATTACCAAATATAGGCATTTTTCTAATTAATACGTTAATAGCTAATTTTATGTCTTTATCTCTTTTAATGATTATTTGTTCATTAGTCCAATAGGTCTTAATTTTGTTCCAAGCTAAACTTTGTTCAAAATCACACATTTCATCGTTTTGGATAAATGTTTCATATTCTTCTTGGATGTCTATTTTCTTTTCTTTCATCTTAAACTACCTTCTTTACTTCTTTTTGTCTATTCTTGTTCTTTTTTATTTTTTATTAATGTTTCTACTAAATAATTTGTTAAATTATCATTTCTAGCTAGTAAGGGGCCAATTATCGAAGTTGCATAAAAGTTATTCTTCTTATATCCTTCCATACAAGTTTCATTGTTACCATAGCCTTTTTCTAAACTAAATAAGATATTTTTAGTGGTTTTTATTAAATATTCGGTATTTTGAAAACCATAAATCTTACCATTACATAATGATGTTGTTCCTTCAATATCAGATACTCTTCTTTTATCGTAATATTCTATTTCATATAGTCTTAATAATTCTAATATAGCAATACTGTTACCAGTTGCTAGTAATACCTTATCTTTATTAATATAATCCTTAATATCTTTTTTATACGGCTCTAACCTCTCTTTTATTTCTTCTAAAAATTCAGGCCTACCACTTCCTATATATACAAAATCATAGCCTTTAATATCAAAATTATCTTCTTTATTTATACAAGTTACTTCTACTTCAATATTCTTTTGTTCTAAAGCATATTTTAAAGCTTTTAAATTGCCATTTTCTCCATATAAAGTTAGTTCATATGGATATAAATGTCCTATCTTTATTTTCATAGCTCCTCCTTAAATGTTTCATTAAATGGGTCAATATAGTCAAAGTTTAATATACCATATACATATTTTACTTCATCTTTATTAACCATATCTTTAATGTCTGGTATAGATTCTGCCATGATTATTTTATCTTCTGGTATGCCTGCTAGAACTAATCTTTTCTTAATATTCTCAGCATCAATTCCTACAGCATATACTTTATTTAAAGAATCACTATTTAATAATTCAAACTCTATATCATATAACCACGAAACATCAAAATGAGCATAACGACGTGATATTTCTTTCCAACCAATAATTATATCTTTCTTTTCTTTATTCATGATTGTTTTAAAGATTGCTCCATTATATGTTGTAGCATTCTCAGCCTTACATGACATAGGAAAGTATACTTTATTATTTTTTTCATAACTATATGTACTATAATCATTAAATTTATTGATGGATTTTATTATTTTGTCTTCTTCTAAGCCTACATCTTTTAGAGTTGCAAAACTAGCAAGAGTATTATAAGCGTGATATAAAAAGTTGCCCCCTATATTTAATTTATTGTCATTAATCTCCAGAGTTTCATTTTCTAAATCTAAATTACTTCCTATAACTTTAGCATTTTCATTTTTAAAATCACATTTTGTACATTTATATTTGCCTAAAGTTTCAAAATTGTAATATTCATATTCTAGCTTTCCTTTACAATAAGGACAATAATATGTATTTAAGTTTTCAAATATTTGGTTCTTGTAACTATATTTGTTTTTTTCTAAACTAAAATATATCATCTCATTTTTGGTATCTCGCTCAAAACTTCTTAAATATGGTTCATCGATATTTGTTATTATTTTAGAGTTTGGAGTTATTCCTTTTAAAATATCTTTATATACATTGTCAACATGATGTTGGCGTGGTGGTTGGTCTTTGGTTAAATTCGTTATAACTACGTGCGTTGGACGTAAATTGGGAAACATTTCTTTCGTGTCTCTTTCATCTATTTCGATAACAAGGACATCTGCTTTAATTTTGCCAGTTAAACTACTTCTACGTAAAAAACTGGTAGTACATCCCCAAGTTAAATTAGAACCCATATCATTATAGCTAACTTTATAGCCATTATCTTTTAATACCTTGGCAATTAGACTAGATGTACTTCCCTTTCCTGATGATCCTGTAACGGCGATTCTTATATCAGGATATTTTAATTTACTTAAAAGATTTTTATCAACTTTTAAAGCTAACTTCCCTGGAAGTGAAGAACCACGCTGCATTATATTTCCTGCGATTATAATTATTTTTCCTGTTAATATAGCTAAAAATTTCATAGAAACCTCTTTATACTTTCTAATGCCTTATTTAGTGGTATGGCATTCCAGCCTTTTAATTCGTCTATATATGGTTCGTATATATCTTGTAATAAAAATATTTTCTTATTAAAATAAAAGGCAAAAGCTATTTCAGCGAATGAATTTGGACCAATATAATTTTTTAATTTACCTTTATCACAATTTACTACTAAAATAGCATCTGTATCTTTATTTTGAATACGATTAAAATGCGCTCTAGATGCTTTTTCTTTAGGAAGCCCTTCCATACATTCTTTTGGCAATTCTGTTTTGAACCCTAAGTTTTCTAAATTGTTGCTTATTTCTAGAATTTTATCTTTGAATTTCATGCTTCCACATATTACTATTGTCTTCATGAACTATCACCTTATATTTATTTTATCATACCCTAAGTAATTTTTAAATCTAAATTGACATATTATAGTGTTTGTAGTACTATTTTTTAAAGGTAGGTGTATTAACACAGGTGTGGAATTGTTGGTTATACAGGTAAACAAAATGCTTATCCCATTTTAATTAATGGACTTAAAGCTTTAGAATA
>CANSWQ010000112.1 GCA_947650775.1 uncultured Mycoplasmatota bacterium | reverse complement strand
AGAATATTAGCCTCCGACGCTAAAGATGTGAGTTCGATTCTCACTTGGGATACCATTATTAAAAAAGAAAGGAATTTTTATATGCGCGAAATAGAATTAAAATTTAAAATAGATAACTTGGAAGAATTAATAAATAAATTAAAGGAAGAACAATGTGAGATTAGTCCTATAAAGATTCAAAATGACACAATATATGTGCAAAATTTAGATGATACAGAAAGTAAAGAAGGTTCTGTCTGGTTAAGAGTTAGAAAAGAAAACGATAAAATAGAATTAAATTATAAAAAGCAAAGCAAGAAGAAAATGGAATCTGAAGAAATAGAATTTGAAGTAAGTTCATATGAGCTTGCCAATCAATTTTTAAAAGCCTTGGGATACTCACCTTGGGTAGAAGTAAATAAAAAAAGAAGATATTCTAAATTCAAGGAATATAATATATGTATAGACGAAGTTGAAAGATTAGGCTCATTTATTGAATTAGAAATATTAGTTGATAATGATAATAAAGATGATTATGAACTTGCTTTACTAGAAGTAGCTAAAAAGCTCGGTATAAATCCCGATAATCGAATTAATAGTCATTATGATACAATGATTTCTGAATTAAAAGATTAAAATGAATAATAAAAAATTGACATTTTCTTCAAAATATAGTAAATTATAAATATAAAAAGGAGTAATTATTATGAAAAAAGTAATTAATATGCATCACCATCATAGTAATTGCACTTGCTAGAAATCTAAAAAGAAGATTACGCAAGTGCTATTTGTAGTGCTTGCATTTTTGATTATTAAACTATGCAAGTACAAAATGCATAGTTTTTTATTATAGAAAGAGGGATAAAAATGATAATACAAAATGTTAAAGGTGGTTATGATTTTGCACCAAAAGAACAAAAAATCAGAAATTATATAAATGAAGTATTAAAAAGAAATTTTGAAGAGTTTGGTTATTTACCAATAGAGACACCAATATTATGTTATTTTGATATGCTAGCAGGTAAGTACGATGAAAACAATGATATCTTAAATGAAATATATCGTTTAAAAGATCAAGGAAGTAGAGATTTAGGTTTAAGATATGATTTAACTGTCCCATTCGCTAAATTTATAGCTATAAATAAAAATGAATTAAAATTACCATTTAAAAGATATGAAATCAATAAAGTTTTTAGAGATGGTCCCGTAAAGCTAGGTAGAGATAGAGAATTTACCCAATGTGATGTCGATGTTGTTGGCTTATCAGGTCAAATGATTGAAGCTGAATTATTAAATGTCTATGTAAAAGCTTTTAGGGAATTAAATATTGAGATAGTCATTAAATACAATAGTCGTAATTTACTACGCGGCCTAATCACTGAGTGTGGATGCAAAGAAGAACTTTTAGGGGCAGTTATTACTATTGTTGATAAAAAAGATAAAGTAACAACTGAAGAATTCAAAAAAATGCTTATTGAAGTAGGATTAGAGGAAGAACAAACTAATAATTTATTAGAATATTTCTCATTAGATTTAAAAGAATTAACAAATAAATTTAAAGATACAAATAATGAAATGTTAAAAGTAGGATTAGAAGAACTTAACAATTTAGAAGATTATTTGAAAGCAACAGATTTAATGCAATATTGTGAATTTTCTTCTACTTTAGCTAGAGGACAAGATTACTATACTGGAAACGTATTTGAAGTATATGAAAAAAATGGTAAATTAACAGGCGCCATTGGTGGTGGTGGTCGTTATGATAATATGGTCACAGAGTTTATTGATGATGGCGAGTTTTATCCAGCAGTTGGAGTAAGTTTTGGTTTAACATCGATATATGCTTTATTAAAAGATAGTGAAGAATTTAAGGATAATTCAATTATTGATTTATACATAATTCCAATGAACACCCCAAAAGAAAGTTTAAAGTTAGCTAATGATTTAAGAGAATACGGCCTTAATATCGATTTAGATATGTTAGGTAAAAAATTAAAAAAGAGTTTAGATTTTGCTAATAAAGAAAATATACCTTTTGTTATAATATTAGGTGAAGATGAAATTAACAATCAAGAGTTTAAACTAAAAGATATGCGTGCTAATCAAGAATTTACTATAAAAATGAGTGAATTAGAAAAAGTTAAAGAGGTTATCAAAAAAAATTAACCTCTTTTTTAGTGAATTCTAAAATATAAAGTTGCAAAATAGTACCAATTTTTGACTTTTTAGGCAATTTATAGTATACTTGTATCATCAAAAAAAGGGGGAAATATAATGGGAAAATTAAATATTTTTGTAATGGTAAGTGGCCCAGCTGCTTCAGGAAAAAGTACATTAGTAGATAGAATGGCAACAACTTTACCAGCGCATTTTTACAAACCTTCAAAAGCATATATTGATTTAGCTAAAGCTAAAGGTATTTTAGTAGAAAAAGCCTTCCGAGATGTAAGTGAAAGTGAAGCAGGAGATTACTTTTGTAAGATATGTAAAGGCTATCCCATCACTATAGGAGACCAACACCTTTCTATTCAACCGATAAAAGACACAGCAATAGCTATTGGAGATACTAATCAAGAATTTCAAGATGAGCCTTATGTTTCAGCAATAGACTACACTTTATTTGAGAAACTTGGTACAAATGAAATAAGAACATTATTAATTTACTTAAAGGCATCAGTAAAAGAATTATACAAAAGAGCTTATCAAAGAAATCAAGAAACAGGAATGTACATTCGAAATAAAACTCTTGCTGATGTAAAAGCTGAAGTTGAAGCAGAGGAATACCATTTTAATGAACTAATAGGAAAAGTTAATGTTGATAGTCATATAATTGAAACCAGCAATTTAACAGCGGATGAAGTATTATATAATGCTGTAAGTAGAGTAAGAGAATTAGGAAGGTAATTATGAATAAATTATATATTGTTAGACATGGAAAAACGGATTGGAATATTAAAGGATTAGTTCAAGGAAGCACTGATATATCATTAAATGAAGATGGTATTAAAGAAACTAAAGAACTAGCTAATAATATTGATTTAAGCAAAATTGATATATGTATTTGCTCACCTTTAAAAAGAACCAGAGAAACAGCAGATATATTAGCAGAAAATAAAATACCAATTATATATGATGATTTAATAATTGAAAGAAGTTTTGGTGATTTAGAAGGAAAAACTATTGATTTTGATTTAATTGCTAAACAATGGGATTACAAACTAAATTATTCTGACAATAATATAGAAAGCATTAAAGATTGTTTAATGAGAGCTGAAAAATTTTTAAATAAATTAAGAAAAGAATACAACAATAAAAATATATTAATTATTTCTCACGGAAGTTTACTAAAAGCTCTTCATTTCAATCTAATAGGATACAATAAAGATACAGACTTTTTATCATTCAATCCTAAAAACACAACTTTATATGAATATGATTTAAATTAAATCAACAAATTTAAAAAGAGAGAAGCTTCTCTTTTTCTTTTTTGAAAATATTCTAAAATTAGACAAAAAAAGCTATACTTTTAAACAAGTGTATGCTAATATTATATATAGGTGATAGAAGTGTATAATTATATAATTGGAAAAG
>CANSWQ010000111.1 GCA_947650775.1 uncultured Mycoplasmatota bacterium | reverse complement strand
CTAGAAGTATAATCTTTATTACCATAAGTACAAGTATTATTAGCAATTGTATTATTAGATGAACCAGGTTTATTAGTTGTTCCATTAGAACCATTACTAGGTTTATTAACTGTACCACTATTACCAGGTTTATTAACTACATTATTTGTATTATCATTATTATTGTTTTGATTATCATCTTGATTAATATTACCATCATCATCAGTAGGAACATCAATCTTGTTATCCTCTATTTTAATAGTATTAATTACATAATCAGATTCTGAACCACAAACAAGTTTTACTTTAATAGTATAATCTGTACTATTTACTTTTGTCGCTTCAGCAAAACTTCCAATTGTATCACAAGAATTATTATTTTGGTCTTTAAATTCTGTCAACAAATGATTTTCAAACATCTCACCTAGAGTAATTTTCTTTCTACCATTAACGTTTGTTGGTAATCTTGAACCTACAAAATATTCACTTGCCGCAGTTTTCATCGCTTGTAAATTAGTTGATAAATTAGACTCTAAAGTCTTCTTATCTTTTTTAACTAAAGATACAATAAATATTAATATAAATACTACTACTAAAAGTATAGCTAATTTAATTAATAATGCTTTCCAATCAATATTTAAACTTAAATTTTTCTTTGGTTTTTCTTCGTACATACCAAATTCCCCCTCTGTTTGGTGTGTTATGATATCACAAAATAGTCAAAATGTCAAATTTTCAAATTCCAACTAATACCTAAATATTAGCTTTATTTTCTAAATATTAAGAAATTTTACGAGCCCGATTAACTGAATCTTGCACTGCTAATTTTCTATCTAAAACATTTAATAATCTAAACACGTGATTAATTTCACTACCACTCATAAATTCTCTTTCTGGTATCTTTCCATAAAACATCAAAGTTGCTATTGAACTTTTAGATAATTGTTTTTTAAATTTTTTCAATATTTTAAATGTTAATAGTTTATTAGAAGATAATATGTTATAACATTTAGGATTTTTAGCTTTTAAAAGCAAATAAGTTAAATCTTCACTCATCTTAATATCAATTCCAAAAGATTTATTAAAAAAACGTTTAAATAAAGTGATTTCTTCAGGTATAAATCTATCTTTATTATTTTCATAAAAATCTCTAACTTCTTGTACAGAAAACGCATTTTCTTTTCTAATACCCATTTGATATTTAAAAACTCCAATCGCTAAACTTTCTACTATCTTTAATATAGTTGATGTATTCATATTTAAACCTAAAATTTCTTGAATTTCTTCTGCATTAGCTTTCTCACCAACATATAAATCAAATATTTTTTTAGCTAATTCCACATCTCCTCTAAAAGGAAAATTTGGTTCATTAACAACATCATAATAATAATCAAAATCAAATTTTTTAGCATTAGGATTTTTAACATATTCATAAATCTTTGTTTTCAATTTAAACATTCTATAAGTAACTAATTTAAGAGTCAAATTATATTTTTTAGCAATATCTTTATTAGTTAAATTATCACGATAATAATCAATTATCATTATTCTATCTTTAGGATGAAAATATCTTAAATTAGGAACTATATCTAAATCATAATTAATAATTCCTTCTTTTTCTCCTAATAAATACTTATTAATATTTACTATAGCAACCTGATATTTTCTTCTAATAGCAGCTTCTTTAACACCATACATAGTTGCTAATTCTAGAAAGCTTTTATATGGATATTCATTTAAACCTAATAAATAACAAATAATATCTCTATCTTGAATACTTATTGGTAAATGAGAATCTTGTAATATATCTCCTAATTTATCTTTCGGAATATACAAATATTCAGGAGTTAAAAGTCCTACTTTTCTTTTTTTAATTTTATTTATCGCAATCTTTAACTTTTCTGAAGGATGTTTTTTTAAACCTAAAGCTTCTCTAAGTTCTTTTCCAATTAATTTTTTCCCATCTAAATTATAGTTATTTTTAAAACCATAATAAAAACTAAGCATTTCTTTTTCTTTATCAGTTAATACACTTTCTATTTGTGGTTTATTAATTTCTTCTATAATATCATCGCAAGTTACAGTAACATCAAAAACTTCAGTATCATCATTTAGTTTATCTATGCCAAATCTATAAGCATCAATTTTTTCCAAACCAATAAAAATTAATTTATAAGCTTCTCTATTAAATACTTTAGATATTTCATCATAAGTCACATTATCAACCAAATACATCTTTAATGCTTTTCTAGCATCAGGGTTTAAATTATATCTCTCATCTAAAACATAAGGTAAATAAATATCTTTATCTATCCTTTGTTCTTTATTTAAATTACAATATAAAGATAAACAACGTTTTTTAATTTGTTTTATTAACCCCCTTATCTGATAATCTGTCTTATCATATTTCTTACAAAGTTCATCTAAAGATAATGCAGGTTCTATTTCATAATAATTATTTAAAAAATCTTTTTCCATATCAGATAATTCATTAGGATACATTTCCAAAACTTTTAAATATTGTTCTTTAGTTAAATTATCACTAAATCTTCCAAACAATAAATCTATATCAAAATACATTTTTTCAAGGCTATTAATAAGTTCACAAGTTTTTATTCTACTATGAGGATATTTGGAATAAAAAACTGTTTTATCTTGCATACCAAAAACCAAACATTCTAAATATAAAGCCTGTTCTTCACTAAATTTACTTTTATTATTTAAATATGTCTGTTTTAAAATACTAATATCCAAACCTAAACTTTTTCTTTTATAACCCCAAAGAAGCAAATTAACTTCTTTCAAAGCATCATAAAGAGAATGCCAACAATTATCATCAACTATTGGTAAAAAATATCTTTCTAATAAATTTCTACTGTTTAAAGATAAATTATCAAAATCATCACCAAAAAGCTCTCTAATTTGTAGAAAAGACATATTAGAATATTTATATATCAACCTATTATAATCTATTTCAGACTCTTTAATGATTTCAATATCTAATTTATGATTCTTATTTAAAATTGAAACAAATTCTTCATAAGATAAACCTTCAAAACCTGACATTCTAATTATAGAATTAAATCTCTGTGAATTTCTTTTTAATAAATCAAAAAAATATTCTGTAAATTCAATATTAAAGCATTTAAATTCTAATAAAAACATGGCTAGTAATCTTTCTTTTTTATATCCTGCTTTTTCTAATTTAATTAGTAAATTATCTAATACATATGTCTTACCTTCATATAATTTTTGTTTTATAAAATTACCTACAGCGCTATTTACATGCGCAACTAATTCTCCAGTAAAAAGGTTTGAGGAAACATTTTTCTTATACAAGCTCCACGAAATTTTTGTAAAAAGCTTTTCCCAAGCATTAAAATTCATACATAAAAAATCACATTTAAAATATGCATAAGACTCTAATAATTCTTTTATGCTATTAAACAAATCTTTTTTTAAAACACCTTCTAATTTTTTTTATTCCCCCATAAAAAAGCCCCTTTTCTTTAAATTGCGCTATATAATAGCATATTTCATCCCATTTGTCAAAAAAACAAATAAACATTTGACAAACAAATATGCGCTTGTTATAATAAACATATT
>CANSWQ010000110.1 GCA_947650775.1 uncultured Mycoplasmatota bacterium | reverse complement strand
TTTGAAGAAGAGATGTACTAACTTTACCAGTTTGAATAGCAAATTCGACAATTTCATTATATAGAGGATCATCATATTCTTCTTTTTCATCAGGTAAACCATGAATACCATTACCGCTTTGATTTACTTCTAAGTTTTCCATTGAAGAATCATAATGAGCTGCTTGTTGTTTTGAGACATGTTCAATAATTCTACCGATTTCCGCATCATCAATAAAACAGCCTTGAATACGAGTAGGGACATTTTCACCCATTGGTAGATATAACATATCACCTTTACCAAGAAGTTTTTCGGCACCACTTGAATCAAGTATTGTTCTACTATCGATATTAGAAGCAACAGCAAAAGCAATACGAGAAGGTATGTTAGCTTTAACAACACCAGTAATAACGTCAGTTGAAGGTCTTTGGGTTGCAACAATTAAATGAATACCCGCAGCACGAGCCATTTGAGTAATACGCATAATTGAGTCTTCAACTTCTTTTGAGGCCACAAGCATTAAGTCAGCTAACTCATCGATAATAGCGACTATATAAGTCATTCGAGGAATTTTAGTATCATTATTTTTATTTTCTTTATCTACCCAGTCATTATAACCAGCAATATTTTTAACATTTTTTTCACTAAATGTATCATAACGACGTTCCATTTCAGTAACTAATTTTTGAAGAGCCACACTAGCTTTTTTAGGGTCACTTACAACAGGACATAATAGATGAGGAATACCATTATAGTTAGATAATTCAACTTTTTTAGGGTCTACAAGCATTAATTTAACTTCATCAGGTTTATAACGCATTAATATAGAACAAATTATTGTATTAGTACAAACTGATTTACCAGAACCAGTAGAACCAGCGATTAAAAGGTGGGGCATTTTAGATAAGTCAGCAAGACGAGGTTGACCCATAATATCTTTACCTAAAGCCACTAAGATATTTCCTTTATCTTTACCTTGATAAGATAAAACTTCCCTAAATTTAACCATACTAATTGAAGGATTAGGAATTTCAATACCAATTGTACTTTTACCAGGAATAGGGGCTTGAATACGTACATCTTTAGCCGCTAAAGCTAAAGCTATTTCTTTATTAATACCACTTATTCTACTAACCTTTGTTCCACTAGGGACACTAACTTCAAATTGAGTAACAGAAGGACCGATATGGGCTTCCACAACTTTACCTTTAATTTGAAAGTCATTTAAAACTCTTTCTAAGTTTTCTTTATTACTTCTTACATAGTTATCCGAATTAACTTTCTTTTGTTGTTTAACCTCATCTAAAAGTGATAGAGGTGGAAGGGTATAACTAGGATTAGGTTCATAAATATCTGCCTTTTTAGGTTCTTCCAAGTTTTCTTTAACAGGCATTTCTTTCATATTTTTAAGTTCATCCATACTAGTTATAATAATTTTATCATCTTTACTATTACTAACTGGTTCATAACCACCATCTTCTTCATAGTCATACATTTTCGCTTCATGTTCTTCATGTTTTTCTTTAACGCGCTTTTCAGATTTAACACCCTCAGCATTTTTAACAGACTTAAAGAAGTTTTTAATCGCCGACCAAATATCAGCGAGAGTAATATTAAAGAATAATATAAGACCAAAGATAAGTAATATTACGCATACAATTTTTGTTCCTGTAAGAGCGAATAATGAACTAAAACCAGCGGACATTACAGCACCAATAATACCACCGCCAATTTCAATTGAAACATCACCACTTGTAAATAAAGCTGTATTATTACCAATCGTCGCAATTCTATCCATAAATTGGTCAATCGTCGATTTTATAATATCACCAGCACCCTTACATTGTTCAACAAAACCAAAATGACTAGCAATTAAAACAACTAAAATAATAACATAAAGACCAATTAATCTTTGACTTAAAAACTTAGGTAGTTTTCTTTTAAAAAGCATATATGTTCCAAGAGATATAAGGAATATTAATAAAAATATCCAAGCCCAACCTCCCACTAAAAACATTGCAAACTTTTTAACATAAGAACCAACAGGGCCAAAACCAAAACCAATAATACCAAGAAGTATTAAGATTAAACCTGTAAGCTCCACACTATATTGAAAATTCTCTTTAGATTCTTCTTTAGATTTCTTTTTCTTTGCCATTTTTTATACTCACCATTAATATTATAACTTAAACTAATATCTTTTGCAAACTCTAAAACTTGAAAATATGACAATTTTTTTATAAACTGAACTGAAAAACTAAATAAAGATAAAAAATATTATTTGATTTTCTTTTCAATATCCACATAAATATGTTAAAATATTAATAAGGGGAAAATCTATATGACTACTAAGCAATAAGAAAAGATAGATAAGGTATAAAAAATCAAGCTATCCAAAGTATCATAAATATGATATACTACTATTACAATTTAATATTGTGAAATTGAGTCTTTTAGACATTCGGCTATGCCGAGAATTTGAGTAGATACCATATTAAGTGTCTACTTTTTTATAAAGGAGAAAAATATGAAAGATTATAAAATTATTCTTTTTGATTTAGATGATACATTAGTAGATGATTTTGAAAACATTAAATATGGATTTAAAAAAATGGAAGAATACTTAAATAACGAATACACTGAAGAAAGATTCAAAAAGTGGTATTTATTTGATAAAGACTTTTGGACAGATTTTTATAATGGTAAATTTGAAATACCTTATGACAAAGACGATAAAAGATTTGTATCATATGTTCAAAGTTTAAGATATAAAATATTCTATCAAAATGAATTTGATATGGAAAAATCTTTAAAAATAAATAAATTGTATTTAAATAGTTTAAAAGAGGTAGCTTTCCCAATTGATGGTGCTTACGAAACATTAGAATACTTAGCTAAGAAATACACACTTGTAATCGCTACAAATGGACCAAGTGAAGCAGTTGAAAGTAAGCTATCAAAAATTAATTGTTTACAATTTTTTAAACATGTATTTTCATCAGATATGACTAAAAATAAAGTACAAAAACCTAGTGCTATATTCTTTGATGAACTACTAGAATATATAAATTATAATGATAGAAAAAAGGTTTTAATTATTGGAGATTCTTTAAAATCAGAAGTACAAGGAGGAATGAATTCTAACATAGATACTTGTTGGTTTAATAAAAATAATGAAGAATTACCAAAAGAATATAAACCAACAATGATAATAACTAGTTTAAAAGAATTAATAAAAGAATTATAATATATTTAAGGAGGATTTAAAATGGGATTATTTGATAAATTTAAAAATGTATTTAGTAAAAAAGAAGAGACACAAGAAGTTTTAGAAGAAAAGCAAGCTTATGATAAAGGCTTAGAAAAAACCAGAAAAGAATTTGTAAGTCAAGTATCTATATTAGGACACAAATATAATAAAGTAAGTGAAGATTATTTTGAAGAATTAGAAAATCTTCTTATTATGGCAGATATAGGTGTTAATACTGTTATGAAATTTATGGATGAATTACGTTCTCGAGTTAAAAAGGAGAATATTACAGACACTAAATATTTAGGAGAAGTGATAGTTGATGAACTTTTCATTATATATGTTAATGGAGAAAATTTAAGTGATAAAATAAACATCAATCCTGATGG
>CANSWQ010000109.1 GCA_947650775.1 uncultured Mycoplasmatota bacterium | reverse complement strand
ATGATGATGTTTTTAAAAATAAAAAAAGAATTGTGATGAAAACAGATAATTTAATCTTATTTCAAAGTTCTTTAGTAAGTTTGAGTCAATATGGTTATGTCTTAAAAGATATTAATTTAGATTTAGCAAATAGTCAGATAGAAAATGTTCCAACTGAATATGAAACTAAGTTTATGAAAATGGGAATTAAAATAAATTATTTAGTCGCAGAAAAATAACGAGGTGGGGTTATGAAAAATCGTTTAGGGATCGAAAAAGCTGCAGTAGGGATTAGACATTTAATAGATTATGTTGAGACAAAAGATGAAAGTTGTTTTAATGTTGTTAAAGATAATATTTTTGAAATTAAGTTATGGATACTTATTACATTTTTTTGTAATAATATTGATGAGCTTATAGATTCTATTCCAGATTTTATATTAGATGCAATATTTTTAATGAAACCATTAAAAACTATAAAAGATGAAAAAATAGAAGAAGAAATATTTGAATTATATGGTCGTGGTTATAAAAGTAATTCTGATTATTCTTTTAGACAACAATTTGAAGCGATTAGAGGATGTTTATCCCATTGTCATTTTAAGTATAAAGATGGGATGATTTATGTTTATAATAAAAGTGGTTTTAAAGCCGAGTTTGATATTGTTTGGTTAGAAAGACTTGTTAAAACTGTTCTTTCTAATAAAAAATTAGCTTTACAAAAAGGTATGAGCGATGTTTCTGTGATGTCTTTTGTTAATAGAGATGATATAACAGCAGAAGAGTTCAAAGATTGTTGTGAAAATAGATTAATTAATTTTTATAAGGTAACATCTTTAACAAGTAATAAAGAAACTATATATAATGCTTTAAATACTTCTATTGTTTCTTGTGATAAAATTACGTTTGAACTTATTTTCCAAGCAGCGGTGGCTATGATACATGGTAATAAAATTATTTTAAATAAAGGTAGAGATTATGTTGCTAGGCAAATTAATTTTTATTTTAAAGATATTGAGAAAGTGTTTGGAAATAAAATAAAATTAGAACTTTTACCTTTTGAATTTCAAGAAGAAGATATTACAGATGAATTATTTGAGGCATTATCCTTTAGAGAGAAGTTGCAGTATCTTTTAAGAAAAAGTAGATGTAGTGATGTTTATATGCATAACTCAACAATGTTAATATATTTATTAGATTTGTTACAAGAAATTGATAAGGGTGAATGTAAAAATATTACTTTACTAGCTATAAAAGATGCTTTTGATTTTTTACTTAAAGTTTATGCGACTATTTATTTTGCTGGGATAAGACAAGAAAGGGCAGTTTATAAACCGCAACTTATAACTAGTTTTGGAGGAGAAGTTAGATATGTACATGCGAATAATATTTATAAAGAGTATATAAAAGTATTAAATAGATATATATCAGAAATAGATACTTTTGGAGGACGTAGAGAATCTAAAATAGATGCATTAAGAGAATTGGAACTTTATATATCCTTGCTTGAGGAAGCAGTAAGAGGAGATGGGTATAAAGATTTAGGTTGGAAAATGCGTAATAGTTTAATTCATAATCAAATTGATGTTGTAGGTGATAAATGGAGATTTTATACCACAGGAAAAAATTTAAAAATTAAACGATATAGTAAGAAGAAAGGAATTTGGGAACCTAAAGTCTTTATTAATAATAGACCTATTTGGGAAATGGTTATTTCAAAAGATGACCTTTTACAATTATTAGATATTTTATTTATAAATTTAGATATTAATCCAATGCGAAAAAAATGGGGAAGAAATAGAAAAAAGCCAAATGATTAGTTTTCATTTGGTTTTTCATTTTCAATAGGATTTTCGATATTATTACTTTCTTCTTTTTCTGCTTCATTTTTATCATCTTCAATTTTTTTATCTTCATTACTATTTATTAATACGGCATGAATTACAAGACGATTGGTAGCATAGTTTCCTGAACAAGTAGATAAAGTAATAATTTTATCATCTTTATTAATGGGAACTTTAAAATCATAGATACTTCTTTTAGTAATCATACTCGTAAAGTCTAGAAACTCAGTATCGTCTTTAAAAAATACTTTTAAATAATCATTGGTTTTAGGTACGCGGTATATAGAAAATATTTTAAATTCCATATTTTCATATAAAGTATTGAAAGTTATAATTTGATTTTCGGGATTGGTATACCATTTTTTATTTAAGGTATCGTGAAGAGAACTAAACATGACACGACTATATAATTTGTTATGACCATATAAAATAGTGTTTTTGTCAAGGTTCATGGAATTGTTTCGGTAGTCCATATATATCCAACCATTAACGTTTTTTTCTTTATTAATATTATGTGTTAAATAATAATCATTGTCTTTTGCTTGAACAACAGGATAATCAACTTCGGTATTGTTTACTTTAACTTCGCCAACTATTTCTTCATTTTTAACTAGAAGAGCAGCGAGGTTTTCATTAGTTATTAGTTTTATCTCAGGAGGATTTTCTGCATTATTTTCGTTGTTTTCTAATATTTCTTGTTTATTGTCTTCATTTTTTTTATCAATTATTTCTTTAGGGTCAGTATTTTCAACTATTTTATTTAAATCATTTTTTATCGCCTCTACTTCTTTAAATTCTACAATATTAGATACACCGATGTAAGTTATAACTAATATAACTAAACTAGATATGATTAAACCACATATTTTTAATGTATTAATAATGGTTTGACTAAAGAGGTTTTTATCTAAATAGTCTTTGCTATATTCAAGCGTTAAATATATTTTATAGTTCTTTTTGTATTTTCTGTTTTTTTCTTTTAAGTAATTAATTGTTTTTTCATCATTAACATTTTCATGAATAACTACTTTAATATTATTTTTGTTATATTTGTTTAAACTTTCTATTAGTTTTTCTAATTCTTTATTAATTAATTTGTTAATATGGATTACTTTTAAATATTTATTTATTTTACAGAAATCTTCAAAATCTTTTAAATCTTCTAAAGATAAAGGGAAGGTTATTCTGATATTTGTTTTATAATATATATTTGAATATTGTAATAAATTATTTTGTTCCATAAAGTTACTTAAATATAATATTTCAGAACGGGATGTACATATAATATTGTTTTTATCTAAGAGTTCAATCATAAAAGCTTGAATAGAATAACAATTAAGTTTCTTTATATGTTTAATGTTTACTAATGATTCACATATTTCATAAGTTATAGCATCATCTTCTTTAATGTATAAAGATAGAATAGTGGTAGCTCGTGATAATAAGTTTATAATTAGGGGAGCTAAGTCTATTTTGGTTACTACTGCTTCATTAATATTGTATTGAATACTTAATTCTTTAATAAATGATATTAAAATTTTAGTATTTTCTTTAATATATATATCACTAAATACTAATTCATTTTCACTGATAATATTGGTATTAATTAAATCACTACTAATATTACTATTGTTTGTTTTATAAGAAAAGATTATTTGATTGTTCTTTATGTTAATTAATACCTTTTTCATATTTTCACCATTTTAATAATATCATAAATTGACACTTTTTGAAATAATTATCAAAAAAATATTTCTTTTTTACATTTTTATGTTATAATTGATACATAATAGTAATGATAGGGAG
>CANSWQ010000108.1 GCA_947650775.1 uncultured Mycoplasmatota bacterium | reverse complement strand
ACAATAAAAAAGACAAATAAGTAAAAATTTATACCTATTTGTCAACAGTCTGAAACTAATTGATAGTTAAACTCAATTAGTTTTTTTATTTAAAATTATTAAATGTGAATAAACTATATCAAAGATAATCTGATTTTTATATTGTCAAAATTTTATTTTTGTTATATAATCCTATAATAGGAAGGGTAGTATCATGGACTGGTTAGATATAAAAGAATTTTTTAAAGATACGATAAAGTATTTAATAATTATTGGTATCATATTATTTATTATGTTATTTGTATTTTCTGTTACAACAGTAGTAGGGGATTCAATGCATCCAACATTAAAGGATGGAGAAGTATTAATATTAAACAAGTTTAAGTATAAATTTTCTGATATTAAAAGAGAGGATATAATATCTTTAAAATATGCAGATACAAAGTACTTAATAAAAAGAGTAATTGGTTTGCCAGGTGATAAAATAGAAATTATAAGTAACAAATTATATATAAATGGCATACAATATCCAGAGAATTATTTAAGCAAAGATTTAAATTATAAAGATTTCAAATTAAGTGATTTAGGATATGAGATTATCCCTGAAGACATGTATTTAGTTTTAGGAGATAATCGTGAAATTTCTTTAGATAGTAGAAAGATTGGTCTAATAAAGAAAACAGATATAAACGGTAAAATATCATTTAGGTTTTGGCCATTAAATAAAATGAAATTTTTTTAAAAAATAAAAAAGGTATTTTCAAAATATTGAATGTTTGATATAATCATAATATATTAAGATAGTAGAGGGATGGAATTTATGGAAAACAAAAAAATCATTATAATAACAGTAGTGTTATTCTTACTTGCAGGTACAGGAACTTTCGTATTTGCATCTAATCAAGGGAATTTTAACGAAGAGGACATTGATTATCGTACAGATAAAGATCCTACTTATGAAAAAGTTGATGGCAACAACAATAATAATGTTGGTGGTTCAAATAATAATAACCAAGGAACAGTAGATGAAGATATTCCACCAATATCTAATCCAGGAACAACAGAAGATCCTAATGAAACAGATAACGAAAATAATAGTAATGGAACAACAAATCCAGGGAATAGTTCATCAAGCAATAACAACACAAGTAATGGTTCAAACAATAATGGTGGTAATAATAGTAATAATAACAATTCCAACAATGGAAATAACAATAATACTTCAGGTGGCAGCAACAATAATAATGGAGAAAATAATTCTGGTAACAACAACCAAGGGTCAACTGGTGATACAAATAAACCAGAAGACAAGCCAACTAAGCCTGAAGAACCAGAAAAACCAGTTATCAAAGATACAACTCCACCAGTTCTAAAAATAAAATATAATACAACAAATGCTACAAAAGGACCAGTAATTGTAACAATAGAATCAAATGAACCAATAAAAGCTTTAGCTGATTGGAGTTTAGCTAATGATAAATTAAGTATATCAAAAGCTTTTGCAAATAATGAAAGCGGTCAAGTAACAGTATATGACGAAGCAGGAAATTCTAGCACAATCGAGTACAATATTCAAAACATTGATAATGTAGCACCAAAAGCTATAAAAGTAGAAACTAGCAATAATAATGGCAATAAATTAACATTTAGAGATATTACTGTAACAATTACTGCAGATAAAGATATTAAACCAGTAGCAGGTTGGGATTTAAAAGATAACAGAGTTTTAACAAAAACATTTAGTAACATTCCAAATGCTGAATATAGTTTAAAAATATATGATTTAGTAGGAAATGAAGCAGAAGTTAAATATGAAATCAGAAATTATGACCCTACAAGTCCTGAAGTAGTGGTTGAAAAAGGTGAAAAAGAAACTACTATAACAATGACATATAAAGAACCGTTAGACGATACATGGACACAAAACGAAAACGGAGAATATACAAAAATAGAAGTAATACCTAACAACAATGATGAAACAATTGCTATAACTATGCCAGATGGAACAGTTAAAGTATTTGAATCAGCTCCAATAATAACAGTATATATCAGCAATAAGAATCCAGATGGGACATATAATAGAACTAATAAACCAGTAGAAATTAGATTAGAATCAACAAGAGAGTTACAAGAATTAGAGGGATGGGAACTATCAGAAGATAAAAAAACATTATTTAAATTTGTAACAGAGGTCCAAACTAACAAAGAAGTAATAGTGTATAATTTAACTGGCAATTCAACTAAAATAAAGTATAGTGTCAAAAATGTAGATATCAAAGCTCCAGAATTAAGCAGAATTTATACTTCCACTCCTGATGAAAATGGATTAATCACAATTACTATTACTACTAGCGAATCGGTTTCACTTGATGATATGTCATGGGAAGGAAAAAGAATAGGTGGCTATGCCTCTAAATTTACAAAAAAAATAAGTGAAAGTACAATCAAAACAGCTGGATACCAAGAAAATATAAATATTAAAGATAAATGTGGAAATGATACAACACAATTAATAAAAGTAGAATATATTAACGGAACAGTTACTGGAACAATTATAAAGTAATATAACAATACAGAGGTGGTTTTATGGCATATATTAAATTTAAAGAGTTAACAAAATATTTTGATTTTAAAGTAGAAGTAGGATTTGATAATCTTACTGACTATGCAAAAGAATACATAAGTGATAAAGAAAAATTCATCCTAGCTTATAAAAATAGTAAAGACTTTGTAGTCTTTACTGATAAGCGTATTATTCTTTTTGATAGAGACCCTATGGCAGCTTTATACAAAAAGATTCATATAATACCATATTATTCAATATCTAGTAGTGCAATTAATTATAAGCCAGGCAAAGTTGAATTACTATTAAGTTTAGATAGTGGCTATCAAATGCATATTAACTTTATAGATATGAATCATGATAAGAAAGAAAACATAAAAGCAGTATATAAAATTATGATGACTACAAACCTTTAAAATAGCATAAAAGTGCTATTTTTTTTCATTAAAAAGAGTTATATCAAATACCAATAAAAAAATTCTTGCTTAATAAAGCAGGAACTTTTTTTAATTCTTAATTAAGTTATAATTATCTTCAATAGTTCTTTTAGCGAGACTTACAGCAGTAGTACCAAAATCAGGTAATAAATGAAGATGGTAGTGTTTAACCATTTGGTCTTCACCATAATTAATTAAAAGAGTTACAGACTTAGCATTTAATTTATCCATTAAAAGCTTTGTCATTTTTTTAGCTACATTAAAGATGTGCTTTGTAGTTTCTTCATCAAGTTCCACGAAATCTGTAAAATGTTTTTTCGGAATAACAAGAGTATGACCATCTCTAATCGGATTAACATCCATAATTACCATTACTAAATCATCTTCATATAATACTTTACTAGGTAGTTCACCATTAACTATCTTACAAAAAATACAATCCATTCCTATCACCAAATCAATTATAACATAAAACGCCTAAAAAAAGTGTACTTTTATCACAAGTTTGCATAAATTATGATTAGGAGGGATAAAAGTGGCAAGTTATAAAGAGATAGTTACAAAGGCAGTGGTGGGTAAAGCCAAAAAGAATAGTGTTTCCAAATTTTCTGTACAACCTGAAGAAACTCCAGACACAATATTAGGATGTTGGGTAAT
>CANSWQ010000107.1 GCA_947650775.1 uncultured Mycoplasmatota bacterium | reverse complement strand
TGAGGAGGATAAAAATGTATAAAAAAATTGATGTTAAAAATAATGTTTTAAAAATGGGTGAGCATTATTTAGTTAGTGATTATAAAACTAGAAATAGTACGAGAAAGAAACATAATGGTATGGATATTGTAGGTAAAAAGGGTGATTATGATATAGTTGCTATTGAGTCTGGTAAAGTTACTTCTATAGGTTATGAAGCTGGTATTGGAGGATACTATGTAATTATTACTACTAATGGAATAGAACATAGATATTTTCATTTAGCTAAAGGTGGTATTAAAGTTAAAAAGGGAGATATAGTTCAAAAAGGAGAAGTTATTGCTAAAATGGGTAAGACTGGTAATGCGGATATTGTTTCTTTACATTTTGCTATTTATAAAAATGGTTATATAGACCCACTTCCATATTTAACTAAGGATAATCCTTTTAATTTAGATAAGGGTGATTATTCTTTTACAGATTTTGCTCGTGAAGTACAAGAAAAATTAGGTGTAAAAAGTGATGGGGTACCAAGCGCTGAAACTTTAAACAAAACTATTACAATAAGTACGAGTAAAAATTGGAATCATTCCGTGGTGTTAGCTATTCAAAAATATTTAAAGAGTTTAGGTTATAATCTTGGTAAATATGGTTTAGATGGGAAGTTTGGTCCAGATATGAAAAAGGTTATTATGGATTATCAAAAGAATGTTGTGGGCTTAAAAGGTAATTTAGTAGATGGGGTTATAACTGCTAAAAAGTATACTTGGAAGTCATTACTTAAATTAGATTAATTTTGATTTTTAATTTATAATTGTATTTTACTCTCTTTTGACGTATAATTAACTTAGGTAGGTGATTGTTTAGATATGTGGATTTTATGGTTAGTTGTAATTGTTTTATTGGTATTTTTAGAAGTATCAACTATTAATCTGGTATGTGTATGGTTTATACTTAGTGGTTTAGTAAGCTTAATATTATCATTCTTTATTGAATCATTTTATATTTTATTCGCAGTATTTGTATTATTAGGTTTAGTTTTAATGGTTTTAACAAGACCGATTTTAGTTAAGAAGTTAGCACGTAAAAATGTTAAAACAAATAGTGACAGAGTCTTAGGTATGGAAGGCGTTGTAACTGAAGAAATCAATAAATTAAAAATTGGTGAAGTAAAAGTTGATGGCAAACGTTGGAGTGCTATAAGTGATGAGAAAATTGAGGTTGGAACTACAATTATTGTAGAGTCAATAGATGGCGTAAAGCTAGTGGTTAGGAAGGGTGAAGTTTAATGTTTGAATTTTTTATTGCAATCTTAATACTTGTAGTAATTATTGTTATTCCATGTATTAAAATTGTGCCACAAGCAAAAGCATATGTTATAGAAAGGTTAGGAAGTTACGAGACTACTTGGCAAAATGGATTACATTTTAAAATTCCATTTGTCGATAGAGTAGCAAAAGTAGTAAGTTTAAAAGAAACTGTTAAGGATTTTGCACCACAACCTGTTATTACAAAAGATAATGTTACTATGCAAATTGATACAGTAGTTTATTATCAAATTACGGATCCTAAGTTATATACTTATGGAGTAGATATGCCAGTAAGTGCTATTGAAAATTTAACGGCTACTACATTACGTAATATTATTGGAGAGCTAGAACTTGATCAAACTCTTACAAGTCGTGATATTATTAATGGTAAAATGCGTGCTATTTTAGATGAAGCAACAGACCCTTGGGGTATTAAAGTTAATCGGGTAGAAGTAAAAAATATTTTACCACCACGTGATATTCAAGAAGCGATGGAAAAACAAATGCGTGCTGAACGTGAGAGAAGAGAGAAAATACTTCAAGCTGAGGGTGAAAAGAAAAGTAGCATATTAATCGCTGAAGGTGAGAAAGAAAGCGCTATTCTTAGGGCTGAAGCTCAAAAAGAAAGCCAAATTAAAATTGCTGAAGGTGAAGCAGAAGCAATGCTTAAAATTAAAGAAGCAGAAGCTAAAGGTATTGAACTTTTAAAAGGTGCTAAAGCTGATAGTGCAGTTCTTACTTTAAAGAGTTATGAAGCTTTAGGTAAAGTTGCAGATGGACAAGCGACTAAATTAATTGTACCAGCTAATTTACAAGATATTGCAACTTTTGGTACAACTTTAAGCGAGGTTATGAAAGATAAGAAGTAAATCTTATCTTTTTTATAAAATATGGAAAAGCATACTTTAGAACCTTTTTATAATAATGATTCCAAAATACTTATTTTAGGTAGCTTTCCAAGTGTTAAATCTCGGGAAATTGGTTTTTATTATTCACATCCGCAAAATAGATTTTGGAAAGTTTTAGCTCATACTTTTAATGAAGAAATTCCTAGTTCTATTAAAGAGAAAAAAGAACTATTAAAAAGAAATAAAATAGCTTTATTTGATGTTTGTGCTACTTGTGATATTAAAGCTAGTAGTGATGCTAGTATAAAAAATGTTGTTCCTAATAATTTAGAAGTAATATTTAATAATTCTAAGATAGAAGTTATCGCTTTTGATGGTAAAACGGCTTATAATTTGTATCAGAAATATTTTAAAGATAAATATGATGTAGAGTTAATATCTCTTCCTAGTACTAGTCCTGCTAATGCAACTTGGGATATGCAAAGGTTAATTAATGAATATAAAGTGTTAAATAAATATTAAGAAAGTGTAAAATAGATGCTTTCTTTTATTATTTGTCTTTAATCTTTTTTTAGTTTATGTTATACTTCTTATTGTAGGTGGTAAAGGAAATATGAAGAGTTTAAATAAATTTGGATATACTAAAATGGAAGTGTTAGTTGTAGCAGTACTACTTGGAATTGTGGCTTTTATAACAATTAATAGTACTTCTTATGCGTTTGCTATTGATACAACTGATTCAGTTAAAGAAGTAAAAGCATTGATTGAAAAACAAGCAGAGGAATATGCTTTAGATAATTTGGATTTATTTAGTGAGGCTGATACAAATTATATTTTAGTTAGTGATTTAGTAGATAATGGCTATATGATGACTAATAATGATGGAATGGTAACAAGTCCAGATAACTCTGGTAAAACTTTTAATGATAACAAAATAAAGGTAGAATATAATAAAGATAGTAATAAAGTAGAAGCTACTTTTATAGATTAAATAACATAATCAAGTGAAAAACTTGATTTTTTTTGGAAGTAGGTGTATAATACAATAGATTTTGAGGAGGAATTTGTGATGAAAGATAATCAAACTGAAGCTAAATTTGAAAGAATAGAGACAAAATTAAAGAATTTAACTTTTATTGTTATATTAGGTTTTGTAGTTATTGCTTTATTAATTATTGGCTTATATTTTAAAGATGGTAAGACAGTTAATAGTGGAACAACTAATAATGGCAGTCAAGAGACATCTACTAAATATGATGTTAGTAAAATGAAAAAAGTAACAGGAGAGGAAGCCGCTAAATTATTTGATGAAAAGGGAACTCATTTCTTATATATAGGTCGTTCTACTTGTAGTGTTTGTGTTAATTTAGTACCAGAACTTAATACTGTTCTTAACGATATGGCTATTACAATTAATTATTCACCACTTGAACAAACCTTTAGAACAGATTTTAAAAACTTATTTAAGAAATTAGATATTGAAACTACTGTTAATAAAAATGAAGGTACTTTTGGAGAATTACTTGAAGAATATGGTTATACTCCAGTAGTAATAGTTATTAAAGATGG
>CANSWQ010000106.1 GCA_947650775.1 uncultured Mycoplasmatota bacterium | reverse complement strand
CCCCACCAAAATAAACTTTTTGATAACCAATATTTTCTAAAAATTCACAAGCAACTGACTTACCTACTCCACACATACCTACAATTGCAATAATTTTATTCATACTTTCACCATCCTTAAAACTATTATACCAAAATTAAAAGCAAGAAAAAAGATTAAACACTAATTTAATCTCTCTTTAACAAGTTTACTAACTAAAGACATATCAGCATTAGTTATTTTTTGATTTAATTCTTTCATTATTAAGCCCATATCTTTCATATTAGTAGGTTTAACAATATCAAAAACCTCCTCAATAACTTTTATTATTTCTTCTTCTGTCATTTCCTCAGGTAAATAAACATTCAATACTTCAACTTCTTTTTCTAAGGATTCAACTTCATCTATTTTTTCATATTTTTGATATTCTGTAATACTATCTTTTCTTGTTTTAACTTGTTTTTTAATTACTTTAATTACTTCCTCATCTGTTAGTTCGTGGTCTTTACTTACAGCCTTAGCTTCTAAAAGTAAAGCACTTTTTAACATTCTTAATACTGATAATTTAAACTTATCGCCACTTTTCATCGCTTCTTTTAAATCTTCAGATATTTTATTATTCATTATAATCACCCTTAATAATTTTTATGCTTTCTCGCATTTCTCATTTGTTCTTTCTTTTCATTTCTTCTACGAACGCCTGGTTTCTCATAATGTTTTTTCTTTTTTAACTCAGAAGGGACACCGCTACGAGCGAATTTAGTCTTAAATTTTTTGATTGCGCCATCAACGTTTCCATTTTGAACTACTACTTTAGTCATTTATAAATCCCTCCCTTCATTTATCAATGTATAGTATAACACCAAAAAAATCTAAATACAAGTAAATTAAATCGTTTTTTTAACGTTTTTTTAAGAGTTTTCGCTATAATTAATCATCTCTATATGATAATCTTTTAGTTCTGCTTTAATATCATTTTTAAGAGCATTTAAAAATCTCTGTTTATAAGTATTAACAGCTAAAGTAGTTAACATCATTAATATAAAAATTAGAAAGAAAGAATAAACCATATACATCGAAGCAAAACCACGTTTTTTCAAAAAAACATCATCTCCTATATTATTATATCAAACGAATTAATAATTTAATAGCGTTAAAACAACAAAAGAGTTCATCTTTACAAAGAACTCTTTTTATTATTAGCAATAGTTTTTAGTTTTACCTCTCCGAAGTGTAGAACCAATTTTTCTTCCAAAATCAAAAATTGTTTTAAAAGCCGAGATAACAGCATTTACAAGCGCGGCACTTACTCCTCCATAAACTTTTTGGAGTTCAACATTACTTAATTTCATTTAGCACTTCTCCGGATGGAAATATCCATAAACTACGGCACCAATAAAAGTTAATCCAGCAGCTATACCAAGTCCTAAAAACTTCAGAACTGTCCATCCTCCTCCTGTAATATTAGATAATTCATTAATAGAAATATTTCTCATTATTTAATACCTCCAAAAACAACTTTAAATTTTTTTAAAACGTTAACCATACTAATAAATAAACTTGTAAATGCTGTAACAATATTACCTCCACTACAAGCTATTAATTCATTTTTATTTAATCTTCCCATTCTATCTACATCCTTTCTCTAAAAAATTGAATTAATAAATTTTTTTAATAATCTTTGTTTATTATAGCAAAAATTAAATAGAACAATTTCCTTATCTACTAAACCATCTATATTAGCAAAATTATATAAATAGTAACTACTTACATTTTCCTCATCTATCTCTATAGTTTTAGATAATATATTAGGTTTAATATATTTATTATTATATTTAATTTTTTGAATATCAATATTTGTAGGAACAGCTACAATTATTTTGCAATCATCACTACAACTTACATATCCTCGCATCAAATAATGATCATAGACTTCTATTTTTAAAGATATAACTAAAATAACCAATAAAATAATGATAAGCATAATTGTTACCAGAAATAAATTTTTAGGTTTCTTTCTTAAAAATGCTTGTTTATTCTGAAATAAGGTTTCCATTTAATTCACCCATATCTAAAATTTTAGTAAATTTACAACTAACATCTTTATGTGAAACATAAATAAGCGTATTATTAGGATAATATTTTTTAATATCTTCTATAATATCCAGTTCTAAATCGAAATTAACTTCGCTTAAAGCTTCATCTAAAATAAGTATTTTTGCTTGTTTTAAAAGAGCTCTTGCTAAAATAATTCTTTGTAGTTCTCCGCCACTAAGGTTATTTTGCATTGCATTAACGACTGAGTCATATCTATTAGGTCTTTTTTCAACTATAGATTCAATTCTACAAATACTAACTACTTTTTCAAAATCTTCATCATTAACATTACGAAAACTTAAAATGTTATCTCTAATTGTTCCTGTAATAAGTTTTTCATTTTGACCTACATATAATATTGTTTTTAAAGTAGTGCCTAAACTATAATCTGCCCTATTAATTCCCCCGATTTTTATCGTCCCACCAATAACATCCTTAGGATAAGCGAGCATATTACAAATAGTACTTTTACCACTGCCACTAGGTCCTTTCAAAAAAACTTTATCACCATCATCAATTTTAAAACTTACATTTGTTAAGATATTCGTAAAGTTATACTTAAAAGACACATTTATAAATTCAATACTATAATCATTTAAGTTATTAATCCCCTTTTCATAATCATCACTCTCTATATTTATAAATTCTGATAACTTATTAAAAGAAGCTTTTAAATAATTAAATTTTGGTATCAAATCAATAAAATCTTGAATTGGATTCATAAAATAAAACATTAAGCTTTGAAAAGTAATAAGCGAAAGAAGTTCTAATTTACCATCAGCAATCAACAAAACACCAATACTTAAAACTAAGAAAGTTCCCATTTCATAAATAAATTCTTTAACAAAAGAGACGTTATTTAAAGTAGACTGCGTTTTAAAATTACTTTTAAACATAATAATTAATTTCTCTTCTAAATATTTTAAGAAATGACTAACTAAATTTAAATTTTTAATACTAGTATTCGCTTCAATATTTTCTACCAAACTTGAATTAAAAGTAGTCGCTGTATTAACATTATCTCTAACACAACTATAAATAAGTTTACTAAATAGAAGTCCCACTATTACATAAATAACAACTACTAAACAAAGAATAAAAAATAGTTTACTATTTATGGAATATAAAACCACTATTGCGCCTATTATCAAAATCGTATTTAAAAGAACATTAGTAAAAAATTCTGATAATAAATCTTTTATTTCACTTAAATCTTGTATTCTAGATACAATTTCTCCTGTACTACGATTTTGCATAAATTTTAAAGGAAGATTAAATATATGTTCTAAAAAATTTGAAAATAGTTCTACATCAAGATTTCGATAAAAATAAGTAAGATAATAATTTTTATTAAAATTCAAGAAGACTTTAAAAAAGAAAGTTAGTGTGAATATAATGATTATAGCTTTCAAATATATAATATCTTCTCCATGATTAATAGATGAAATAGTAATTTGGAAATAAAAACTTGTTAAGATTGTAAAAAACATTACAATCAAATTAATAAGACAAATTTTTATAAAAACAGATTTATTCTTCATAATTAGTTTCATTAACAAAGAGGAAATTGTTAAATCTTTATCATATTTTAAAATTTTATCTATAGGTGTTAATAGAATTAAAATATTATCCCAAATATTATTAAAATC
>CANSWQ010000105.1 GCA_947650775.1 uncultured Mycoplasmatota bacterium | reverse complement strand
AAATTGACTCAGGGCTTCTAAAGTTTCCTGAGTACCAATTACTTATAATTATACCTTTTTTATAGTAAAAGTCAACTATTTTACTGAAAATTCCAGGATAAGTAAACGAAAAATATAAGAAAAAAGCATTGACACCCTTAATAATAGAATAAAAATGAGAATTTTTAATAACAATTTTAATAAAAAACACTTTTTTACAAGTAAATTCTCTGTAAATATATTATAATTTATATATTAAGAGGTTGTAATATAATATGAAAATTAAAAAGAAAAAAGTTATTTTAAAAATTAATGGTAAAGGTGCTAGATTTAATTTATCTAAACATCAAATATCTTTTCTTAAAGATAAATTTAATGTTGATAATATTGAAGAACTCGATGATAATATAATTGAATTATTAAAATCCAAACTTATGATTCTTACTGATATAAGGCAAAAGAAAAAAAAGAAATACAAAATTTGGGATATTGTTACCTGTGTTATTCTTGCTAGTTTTTCTAGTGTTGAATCATGGTATGAAATCAATGATTTTATTGTTTTACATTATGATTGGCTTAAAAGTTTTCTTAAAATGAGTGGTGGCATTCCCACAAGACAAACAATTGAAAGAGTTATGTCTCTAATTGATAGTAAAGAATTAGAGAATATATTAACTAGTTTCTTTATTACTATCACTTCTCTCAATTCTAATGAAAAAGATATAATTAATTTAGATGGAAGAGTTGATAAATCAAGTGCTAGAAATAAAACTTTTTATAATGATAAAACTAACCCACTAAACTCTTTAAACGCTTATTCTAATAACTATGGTATATGTTTAGCAAGTGAAATGATTGATGATAAAACTAATGAAATACCAACTGTAAAAGAAATACTTAAAAGATTTTCTATTAAAGATGTTATAGTAACTTGGGATGCATTAAATACACAAACTGAAAATGTTAAAGAAGTAATATCTTTGAATGGTGATTATGTAGTACCTATTAAAGGTAATCAAGGAAACTTCTTCGAAGACTTAAAATTATATTTTGATGATAAAAAATTAGAAACTATCATTGCAGGAAATACAAAATCTTCTTATTTAAAAATAAATGAAAAAAGTCATAGTTCCATAATAACTTATGAATATTTTCAAACTAATGATGTAAGTTGGTATTTTGATAAAGATAAATGGGCTGGTTTAAAAACCATTGGATTAGTTAAAAAGACAATAGAAAGAGACAAAGAAACAATAGTAGAATTTCGATACTACATATCAAGTTTAGACTTAAATATATTAGAATTTTCAAGAGCAATAAGAAACCATTGGAGTGTAGAGAACAAGTTACATTGGCACTTAGATTTTACATTTAGAGAAGATGATAATACAACAACTAATAAAAAAGCATTATTTAACTTACAGTTAGTAAATAAATTTTGTTTAGGAGTACTAAACAAAGTCAAACCATTTTATAATAATATAAGTTTACAAAGAATAAGAAAGATAATGATGGCTAGTTATGAAGAAGAATTTATCAATCTTATACTATATTTATCATTATCTTAAAACGTATTTTTAAAACTTAATACTAAAAGAAGTCCCTTATTACAGAACTTCTTAAGCATTTATTAAATTTTTCATTTACTTAACCTGGTTACTATTCACAGCCAAATAAAAAATGTAAAATAAAGTAAACAAGAGAAAAAACGAGTAAATAAAGTGTTAAAAATCTCTTGTTTTTCTATGATTTTTTGTTGATAACATATATACTTATAAACAACTTTAAAAACTTTAAAAAATATCATTGAATTTTAATGAAAATATTGAGATACTTAAACCAAGATTGGTAGTGATTAAAATGACAGCAAACGAAATAAAAGAAAGATTTACATATAAAGAATTACAAAGATTTAATTCAGAAATGAGAAGTAAATATAATCAAGTACAATTAGAACTTTCTACATTAAAAAAATATCAAGAAAAAATAATAAAAAATGAAGTAGAAACAAGAACTAAAGATTTAACTGAACAATTGAATGATAGAGACAAACAAATAGAAGCATTAAAAGAAAAAATTGCTAAAATGCAATCAATAATAGATAATGATTCAACAAATTCAGGATTACCTACAAGTAAAACCTCAATAGGAAAAAAGAAATATATACCAAATACAAGAGAAAAAACAAATAAATTAAAAGGAGGACAAAAAGGACATAAAAAACATAAATTAGAAAAATTTAAAGAAAGTGAAGCAACAGAAATAATAGAAATAATTCCAACAGAATGTGATAAATGTAATAGTAAAGAAATAGAAGAATTAAATGAAGGTATAGATAAGCAAGAATTAGATTATGAAGTAATATTAATAAAAAGAATAAATAGATTTAAAAAATGTAGATGTAAGAAATGTGGGAATATATTTCATACACCAATACCAAAAGAATTAAAAGAAGAAATACAATATGGAAAAACGGTACAATCATTATGTGTATGTTTAACAAATGAAATATATACACCATTTAATAAGACAGTAAAACTAGTAAGAGGAATAACAAATAATGAGATAACTTTAAGTGAAGGATATGTAACAAAATTACAAAAGCGAGCATCAAAATATTTAGAAGAATTTGTTAATGATTTAAAGAAACACATAAAGACAAGTGAAGTATATGGATGGGATGATGGAGTTGTACAAATAAATAAAAAAGATGGAATATTAAGAACATATTGTACAGATAAAGTAGCATTATTTATAGGACATGAGAAAAAGAATGAAGAAGGATTAGATGAAGATGGAATATTAGAAGGGACAGGAAAAGAAACAATAGTAATGCATGATCATATACTTCATAATTACAATGATAAGTATAGTTTTGAAAATGTAGAATGTATGATTCATTTAATAAGAAGATTAAAAAAGATGAAAAATAATACAAATCATAAATGGGAAGAAGAATTAATACATTTATTATCAAAAACAAATAAAGATAGAAATAGTTTATTAAAAGAAAATAAAACTGAATTTAATAAAGAATATTTAACTAATCTAAATAATGAATACGATAGAATAATCAAAGAAGGAAAAGAAGAAAATAAAGAAGAAATAACAATAAATTATTTTAAAGATGAGGAAGAAAGATTTATAAAAGATTTAGAGAAATATAAAAAGAACTATTTACTATGGGCATATGATTTTAGATTACCATCAACAAATAATAATTCAGAAAGGAATATAAGACCAATAAAGTCAAAATTAAAAATAAGTGGACAATTTCAAAGTATAGAGTACACAAAGTATTATGCAACAATAAGAAGTTATATAGAAACATGTAAAAAGAATGGAATAAATATAATAGAAGGTTGTATAAGGTTAATGCAAGGAAATCCATATACTTTAGAAGATATATTAAAAATAGGTAAAGAAAATTCTAAAAATGAATAATTTCTTTACCCTTTCTTAAAAAGATTGACTAACTTCATTTTTCCATATACAATACGTTTGATAAGTTTAAATTTGTTGTTGTTACCTTCAACAAAGCCAGAACTTATTGTAGAAGATATTGCTTGTTTGACTGCGGCGATATCTTTTTTTATTCCTTCACAAAAACTACTTATTTTTGTTTCGCCATATTTTTTAAGAAATTCATCTAATTTTGATTCATCATCTCCCATTATAATTTCATGGAATTCTTTAAAGATTGTTTCTATTTTTTCTACATTATGATATTTATTTTTTATAATTTCTAAATTTTCTACAATAGTAGGATTTCTTTCTTTTTTAGGATCT
>CANSWQ010000104.1 GCA_947650775.1 uncultured Mycoplasmatota bacterium | reverse complement strand
CAACTCCAACAAAAAAGGCTAATAAAAACATTTAAGTCTTTACTAGCCCTTAATAACTAAATTATAATAAATAAAATGTAAACATTCAATAGAAGTTTTTGCATTAGACTATTACTTGATAGAATAATAAAGTGTTTTTTAGATAGAGGATAATACTCTCAAAAAGTTTTGCTTATAAAAAAATTTATGAAAAACAAAGATAGGTAATAGAAAAAGTGAGTAACATCAAAGTTATTCACTTTTAAATTTAATATCAAAATTACTAGGACCTTCAAGTAAATTACCATCAATATCAAATCTTGAACCATGGCAGTAACAATCCCAAGTTTGTTCCACTTCATTTAAAGTAATACCACATTTCATATGAGGGCATCTGTTTAATACAATATGTTCTATTCCATTTTTATCTTTATATATAGCTACATTTTTACCATCTTTTTTAGTGTAGATAACTTTAGAATTATTAACATTATTTTTAGTATTTTTAATTATCGCTTTCATGCTACAGCCAACATCAATTGGAAAGCTAATAATTTTACCAATATTAAGAATTCTATGAGGTGAAAATAAATCGATATAAGGGTTATTATTATTTAAAATAATATCAGCAAGTATTTTTCCCGCTAAAGAACCATTAGTAATACCCCAAGTATTATAACCACTAGCAAGAAACAAATTTTCATTTTTCTTAAGTCTTCCAATAAAAGGCATACTATCATTAGTAATAATATCTTTATTAGTCCATATATAATCAAAAGGTCCTTTAGTATTTAGAATATCAAAATTATGTTTAACATCATTAACATTACAAGATTTAAAAGATTGATATAAATATACTAAATATTTATTTTGATAAGTTCTAAGAGATATACAAGGTTTATCCAAGTTTATAGCATTAAAATTATTTTTAAAGTTACCTTTTTTAACACCAATATAAGATGTTTCAATTGAGGATTTTAAAGGCATAAGAAAAGGAATAACAAAGTAAGGATAATGAGTAGCAATAACTACGTATTTAGCTTTTACTACATAGTCATTAATTAAACATTCATAGTAATCATTTACTTTATTGATACTAACAAGTTTAGAATGTTCATAAATATTATTTTTAAATTTATCTTTTAAAGCATTAATATATTTTAGAGGATGAAATGTATAAGTATCATTTACTCTTATAGCTTCTAATGCCTTCTCATTAAAAGGAACATCTGTTACCTTATCTACATTAACGCCATTATTTTTTAAGAATACAAATTCATCATTTAATTTTTTTAAATTTCTATTTTCATTAACAAAAAGGTAAGAAGGACTTAATTCTAAATCACAAGAAATATTTTCTTTATTTATAATATCCACAAGTAATTTAACCGCATCTCTTTGACTCTTTAAGTATAAAGAAGCAGTTTCATCATTAATAAATGTTTTAATATTTTGATATTGTTTTTCTTGTAAATAAGTAATTTTAGCAGTACTTTTACTAGTTACACCCTGGCCACAAGTATTACTTTCTACTAAAATAGTTTTAAGTTTCGATTTATTTAGATGATATAAAAGAGACATACCTGTTATACCACCACCAACAATTAAAACATCAACATCCATATTTTTATTTATAGAAGCACAATTATTATTATCAATATTATTTTTCCAAAAACTATAATTTTTCATAAGCATCATTACTAATATGAGTAAAATAAGTAATTTTATGTATAAATAGCTTGATTTTTAAATAAATATTTGGTATTCTAAATATGTTTAAAAGACATGCCGGAATTGGTGAAGCGGTTAACACGGCAGATTGTGGCTCTGTTACGCATGGGTTCGAATCCCATATTTCGGCCCACTTAAGAAATTTTAATCTCGCATGTGCGAGTTTTTTTCATTATATAAAGTAAAAGATTACTTTAATATAGATAGTTATAATCCAGAAAGATATAAAAATTATTGGCAACAGCAAATTATTTTTGAAGGAGAAAATAAAGATTTTGTAGAAAAACAATTTCAAACGCTATATGGTAGTCCAGTATATAAATTTTATTCTGAAGAGGAGTCAAAGATTAGCAGATAATAAAAATAAATAATAAAAATGATTAGGAGTAGTATGAAAAAACAATTTAAAAAAATAATTAAATCATCAATATTAGAAGATGATTTATATAAAATAACACGAGAAACATTTGATAATATCCCATTAAAAGATTATTTTTATGACAAATATAATTTAAATATAAAATTTAACAGCAACGAGTTTTTAAATGAAAATAAAGAACAAATAATAAATAAAGTTAGAATTAAAATTAACAATATAATAGAAGGTATAGAATCCAGAAGTTTTAGACTAGAAAAAATAAAAGCCGAAGGAATACCGAAAGATAATAATGATATAGAGATTATTTTAACAAAAGAACGTGAGTGGGAACACGAAAAACCTCGGAAAAAGGCTTTAAAAGTATATCTTAATTTTTTACTACCAGCTAAAAAAATAAATATTGAGAGAATTATTGATACTATAGATTACAATGAAAGTGGAATATATATTGATGAGAGAAATAGAAATAAAGAATTTTATAATAATTTATTATTAAAAAAATATAAGAATGAAAGAATAAGTATCGAAAGTTTAACTCAAAAAGAATGGCTACAACTTATATTAAAAGAAAAAGTAACAAATGAAGACCTAGAAAAATTATATGAAATTCCCATATCAGAAGTAAAAAAGTATCGTAAAAAATATATTCCAAGCATAAAAAAATATGCAGATGAATACGTATTTTATTTCCATATTCTAATGGAAATA
This sequence comes from uncultured Mycoplasmatota bacterium, assembly GCA_947650775.1. Taxonomy (GTDB): domain Bacteria; phylum Bacillota_I; class Bacilli_A; order RF39; family UBA660; genus Caccenecus. Next base: position 1,007 of record CANSWQ010000104.1, on the reverse strand, counting down.
CCAGAAGAAGTAGAATGTGGTAATTTTTGTATAATAGATTTAGAATATGCTAAAAAAAATGGGGTAGAAATAATATACGAATATGAAAATAATGAATATCATGAATTATTTAATGTTGATGAAGAAATTAAAAAGCAAAAAGAAATAGAAGAAAACAATTTAAAAGGTCAAAAATACGAAATACCTCTCACAGGAATTATTTTAAAGAAAATGTATGAAGCAATTATTAATAATAAATTAGACAAGAAGATTTTAAAAAGTGACAGCTTTCTAATGATTTATGGTGAAAATTTCTTAAAAAGTCGAGCTAAGCAAATTAAACCTTTAATTGATTTATATGAAGAAGGAGACATATACAAGTTACCTAGTTTTACTCCTTATCAAAAACTATATAAAATGGCTAAACTAGAATTAACAAAGGAAAACAATTTAACGTTAACAAATGATGGCAAACTAGTTAATCATGTGTCCAAAAGTAAAGAAAAACAACCAATTAAGCCTAAAAACTATATTGAAATAAATAATATAAAAATAAAAAATGGCGACAAAGCACAAGATATAATATATAAATATGAATGTGAGAAATTAAAAGATTTCCCAAAGTTAGTGAAAAAGATAGAGAAAAAGTATCTGACTGATGAAGGATGCGGTTACGATATAAAAAGCTATGATTTAAATGGTAATGAAATACATATTGAAGTAAAGTCTTTTAAAATTAAAAGTGATAAAAAAATAGTCTTTAATATATCAGCAAACGAAGATAAAGAACTTATGGAAAATAAAAATGCTTATATATATTATCTTTTTAATAATTTTAGTAGTTTAAGAATAATAACCCATGAACAATATATTAAATTTGCCAAAAAAATTACAGGTTACAAAATTGAACAAGATATAATTGAAGAATAACAAAACTAAAAGTCTCCACACTATATATAAGGAGATTTTTTTAAAATGAATAAATTAACTAAATATAATAAAAAAAGAAATTTTAATAAAACAAGTGA